>NYYU01000001.1 GCA_002685955.1 Parcubacteria group bacterium
ACAAAAATTAGTTTTGTATATTTTCAGGAAAATAATAAAGAAAATGAAAGTAAACAAAAAATTAAGGGAAATATGAAAAATAACAACCCCCTTAAATCAAATCTTTCAAGAAACAATGAGTGGAACAAAATTATTAGTGGAAGCACGGAGAGAGTAAGAGCGATCAAGCGTAGCGCGGGATAGGAAAAAAATCGTGCCCCTGAGCCAAACCGGAAGAGAAAAGCGCCGATGGCTAGAAACGAACTCCCTATAAGGGGAAAGGACACGTAACTTGCCCAGAAAACAGGACTTCCCTTGGCATGGAGATAGAAATACGCCAGGCACACGATAACATGCTGTGCATAAATCAGGACTTCGGGAAGATACCTCCGGTTCTCGTTCGGCTGTCTTTTTCCCGACTGAAACCCGGCTATCCCGGCGCCTAACCACCCGAGACGTCCTAGGGAAATAACAAAAAGAACGACGAAGATGACTAAAAAAGATGAATTTTTAAGAATGATGGCAAAAGGGATGAGTTCCGTTTTGCCTGCCGCGATTTCATCTGCTATCCATTGTTGAAACCCCATAGAGTATTCAAGTTGGGTCAGAAAGAAGGGAATTTTGATTGCCCCTGGAGCTCGCCCTCTATCGCAGCCTTTTTATGACTCTCAATTATGTGGTGGGATATCTGTGCTATCCAAAACGCATCTATCGGACGTTCGTCAACATTACCCGTGGGAAACAGGCCGATACGGTTCTCGAACATCGCCTGCGCGATTTTATTACCCGGTCATTCGGGAAATCGAAGGCCGATCCGATTTCATGAGGATTAAGAGAAGGCTTCCGATTTTATTTGTACCAGAGGGCGAGCGCAAATCAGAAAACCAATCGTTAAGGTTTAAGAAAGAGATAATGTATGGAACAAGATAAATATACGGAGATAAGCTTTTTCGATACTTACTCCGAAGAAAAACACTATTACGATGCTTTCTTTCCTGAAACTAATAAAATGATTATTGATTTTTTTGAGAGTAAATGTAACGTGATTCCTGGAGCGCTAATAGCAGATGTGGGTTGTGGCTCCGGTACATTTACAAACATTCTGAATGAAAGAGGCTATCACTCCGTCGGCGTTGACCTTTCTCAGGGGATGCTTCGCTCAGGAAGGCATCAATTCCCGGATATTCAATTCATTGCCGGAGATGCAGAGTGCCTGCCTTTTGCCAGCGATAGTCTCGATTCAGTTTTGTTAAGTGCAATGCTCCATCATCTTCCGGATTCTGTGCATTGTGCTAATGAGGTTTATCGAGTGTTAAAAAAGGGAGGAACTTTTTTTGCCTTTGACCCAAACCGTATCAATCCTGCAATGTACATTTACAGGGATCCTACTTCTCCCTTTTACTCGTCTATCGGGGTAACAAAAAATGAACGACCAGTGATACCCAGAGAGATTGCAAAGATATTCAGAGAGGCCAGATTCTGTGTCAGTACAGACTTCCTGCCCGGGCTAAAATACCGGTATATAGCCTCTTCAGCTGTTCGCTGGCTTCTACCAACCTATAATTTTATTGATGGTGTTATATTCAGACCTAGGTTTCTGCGGTGGTTCCGCCCATTTGTGCTCACTAGTGGAACTAAAATATAAAATAAGTCCCAAAAATTGGGATCTTGAGTTCTCCCCCTAAATCAGTTTCTAGCTGAATGGACGGAGTTCATAAGCCTCTAATACGGTGTCACCGGTTCCTTTGATATACAGTTCCCTAATAGTAAACTGGAAGATACCGTTTTTAATTTTCAGAATCGGTTCGTAATCAGCTTTTTTCCGCTTGGGAATTTTAAGTTTCTTAATAAGTGGAACGAGGGGCACCGGTTGTAATAATATTGTATTCTTTTATCAACTTTTCCATTTTAATAAAAGTATGGTCTATTGCAAAATTATCGGAATAAAAAACTTTTTCTCCAATAATAAATCCAAGTTGATTTGTGCCTCGGCATTTCCCCTTTCCCTTTCTTCTTTCGTACGGGTTGCTGCCCATTCGATAGCACGAGCCATGTCTTTCACATCGATCAGAGGAGAAACATTCGCAACAAGAAAAATCACCCGTGGCCTGGCCGCCAGGCTGTTAACGGTTAGGCAGTGTCCACATAGCACCTGATCTCAACAAATCCGTTAGAGGGTCATAAATTATATCTCGACCCACAAATGCTAAAACGTTATCATTCGTCATAGTGGCACATTTCCTTTGGTTGGTACAGTGTCTCACAACAACAAATCAACCTAATACGCCGCTTAAATTTAAATGTTCAAACACCAGATTCGATCATAACTCCGGTTCAAATGAGTCTGGACCCTGGGAGATACGAGACGATGAAATACTGGTACAAAGCAGTATTGGTTTTGTCTTTTACTCTTTTATTTGCCAGCGTGCTCGTTATGGCAGGCACTATTATGGCCCCCTACATCGGGCTGGGCTCAAAAGAAAATTTCTTACTCTACAGCCTCGCCAACATCACGCGGCGACAATCTGGAATGATTGGTTTCTGGGGCATGATCCTTGGCATTTTTGGGGTTATTTCAGGTGCAGTAGGTTCACAAAAATATTCCCGGGTCCAGGGCACACGGATCGCAATTATCATTTCGGTCGTGACCGAACACATGGTGAGGTCACAAATATACAAGTTCCTTGCGATAGCGAAAGAAGCCCGAGGCGTAGGCAAAGTTCCAAAAAAACCATTGTTCGTAATTTTGACGTTTTCCGGATTGGCTCAGCTCTATTATTTCGGGGTACCAATATTTATTGATTGCGATGCCGCAATGTTTATTAAGTACGCTGAGGCTCTCGTTACGTCCGGGGGCGTGGTCAATCTAAGCAGGCCGCCAGGCTTTCCTTTGTTCCTAGCCTTAAGCGGCACTTTCTTATTCGATACTCCATATGTAGTGGTTGCCCTGCAAATGGTTATGGGATCTCTGATCCCGCCGATGATTTATTCTATCCTTTATATTTTGGGTCCCCGGATTGCGTTTATTGCTGCTGTGGCTTCAATTCTATCGACGCTGCCGTTTACTATGGCGAAATACATGTTGTCTGATCATCTATTCATGTTTCTGGGTATTTTGTCTGTTTATTGGTTGGTACGGTTCTACAAAACGAATAAGGCGCTCTATATCGTAGGCACAGTCGCAATATCGACTGCAATGTGGTTTACTCGGTGGGAGGGGCTGCTTCTCTTTGTTTGTGTGCTTTTGGCTTTAGGTCTCCTTGTTGCCAAAAGACGTCGCCACTGGCGAGTGGCTACCGCTTCCCTGTCACTCCCGATACTGTCAGTCGCAGTTTGGTCATTTGGATTGTATTACCACACGGGTGAATCCGCCATGCTTGGCAGGGTCAGTATCGGCACGGGTTATCAACTGATGTACCAGGGTTATATTGCTTTCCCGGGAAGGCTAAAAGGACTCAATATTGGCTATGATTATGACATTGGCAACCTCCCAATGGTTAAGCTCTCGCTAACACATGACGATTTTGGGTACGCAATCATTTCACCGTCAAATGGGCCAGCCACTAAACGTCTGCATGATCGTATAGCCAGACTGATGGCAGAAAAACCCTTGAGGATGGAGCGCCTCAAGGTTCCTTTAGCTCAGGCCTATCAGCACACATCCCCGCCGATCGACCTATATCAAGTTATTTTTGGCCAATTTTCAGGTGATCCTATCGCCTTTGCCGATAGCTTTTTTGAACAATCGTCGCTTTTTCAGCTGGATTTCGTGCGTGAGGAATTAAACCGCGAGGACGGATACGCTGCGACTGATGATTTGTTTAAGGAAGTGTATTGGGAGGGTTGGAAAAAACACTGGAGGGTCCTTGTGGTTCCAACACTGCCGAGTTTAATGGGAGGCTTCGGGGTTAACATCAACTCAATTTTGATGTCAATCTTGGGAAAAGAATATCTCAATCCGTTTTTCGCGCTTTGGAGTGAGAAATCTTATTTTCCTGACGTGCACAATGTAGCCGGTTGCCCTGAAAGCTTGCGCAAAGAATTTTTCGATGATTATACATTTGACTATTTCACATTTATGGATAGTGCCTGGATGAACATCATCAGAAAAACTGAGGTGTTACGAAATTTATTTCGCAACGTAGTTGGGCCATTGTTTGTTATTTCTAGCTTGATTGTAATCTTCTCTCGGCACGCTAGGTTGTTTGTTCCCATCGCTTTAGGAGCCGGAGCAATGTCGGTGTCTATTAGCTTTCTGTTACCTGATTTGGCTGGCAGTCGGTACGAGGTGATGATTTTGCTCCTGATGATGATGGTTTGCGCTGCTGCAGTAAACACCGTTAAATCTTGGTTCTTCAGTAAAAGCTCGGCTTCTTCCCAAATCTGACGGGAACAGCGATGTCGGGCATTTATCTGAAATATATTCACTATAAGGCTTTTGGCCTAACTGATTATTTCAGTCTCTGAGTAAGCGTTGATGGATTTAATTATTGGATGGCATATGAAACCCAAAAATGCGGTGTGGATGGGTGTCCCCTTCCTTCAGTTTCGGCGCGTGACGACGATTTTGGCATGGAGTTTTTTAAATGCCATAAATGCGGTGCTATGCGTATTCCCAACGATGAGCTTGACCGTCTAACTGTCCCTCCTGACCCCACTGGCACAGACATATCTCTTCCCATGCGGGTTCTGTTCGGCATGCGTGATCGATGGTTCCAGAGTTGCTTGCCCGGTTATGAAAATAAAGAGGCTAACATCCTCGACGTTGGCTGCGGGGACGGTCAATTTCTCCAGTTTCTTGGGACTAAGGGCTTCGAAAAACGACATGGCTTAGAGGTGAATCCTGAGCGAGCTGCTCATGCGCTAAAAAGAGGGGTAAATGTGCATTCCGACATAAGTGCCGTGTGGAATTCGGCATCCGACCAGTTCGACCTTATCTTTATCTGGCACGTACTTGAGCACCTGGAGTTTCCTGTGGAAGTTCTGCGTTCCCTCTTTCCGTTGCTTGCCGAGGGAGGCACGATCATTGTTAGTGTTCCGAATCAGGACAGTTTACAGAACAGGCTTTTTGGACGAATGTCTAGCCTCGTCGATTATGGCCGTCATGTTTGGTACTGGCGGCAAGACTACTTTAGTTGGCTGGACGAAAAATACGACGATTGGAACGTTACACGCGTGCCTGAGCGAAATATGGAATACGAGCTATATAGTTGGTTAGATAGCCTCGTTTCTGTTCTGCTCGGGAAACGAAACTACGTCCACATGGCGTTAAAAAAAGGTGCTACGGGTTTTGTTAATAAAATTATAGCCGCCACTTTATGTGCTATTTTCACACCTATCGCCGTCCTTTTTTCCATACTCGCTTTGATTTTTTCTAGTGCTTCGAGCACGATCACCTATAGGATTACTCGCGCGACCTGAAGGGTAGACATCTGGCCTCTCCCACCTTTTTCTTGGTCCTATGATCTGCGATTTTTTGGCTGCACCATGGTGCCTACTCTAATGATAGATACCAATCAACGCTTTTCCAAAAGATCTCTAGGGTTAATAGTATTATTTTTAATTGCATCTATTAGCTCCGCCCTGCCCTTGCTAGCCCCCTTTATAGGATTGGGAACAGGGGAAGATTATTTCTTTTACAAGGCGGCGGGCATTGCCCGCAAATATCACCTCATCTATTCACTGGCCATTTTAATGGTCGTGGTGCTGTTGGCCATCCGGAAACATCTCATTTTGCCGGTACATTATTTGGCCGAAAGATGTCGGCATTTGGCCGAAGGATGTCGGCGTGCGTTCAAAATTAAAAATTTTAGCCTCACAATTATTTCTTTAATCGTCGCATTGTTTTTAGCAGAGACATGCGGTCAATTTTATTTATATTTTAAATCAGGTATTTCTGTCGAAAAACTTCTGACACAAGAAACGTTCCCTGTTGATGGCAACACACGTCGAGTTGAAGATGAAAGAAGTGTTGTCGTTATCCCAAATTCAGGTCCTTTTGATGCAAACGGTTTCAGAAAGGGAACGTATAGCTACTCCCGAAAAACAGATAATATTGTGTTTATTGGTGATTCTGTTCTATATGGATTTAAAGTAGAAGATCACGAAACGGTACCAAGTTATTTTGGAAAGTTACTGGCGGGAACTCATTCAACTCTTGGTGTAATCAATGCCGCCTACCCTTCGTTCTCTCTAGATCAAGCGATACATCGCTACATTTACGAAATTAAAGATAAATTCCCAACACGAGTTTTAATATTACAAATATATGACCCTGTGATGGTATTTTTAGGTACCTTAGATAAGTGGAATCGGCGGATCAATTGGAGCAACTACCAAACTGTTACAAACAGAAAATTAGCCATTCATCCTCCTTTAAGTATATTAAAACATAGTTCTATATTCTATTTTATAGTTAAATCTAATATTTTTGCGGCTGAAATAAACCATAACCTAACGGAAGAAGAGAAAGAAATAATATTTACATCTGGTGTTATTGAAAGTCTTAAAATATTTGAAGAGGCGGTGAAGGGTAATGTTGATTTAGTAGTCATTTTGCCAGTAACCCCGCCTTTAAAATTCCGCGATGAATTTAAACTTGTAAAAGTCTTAAACAAGCAATTGAGGGATTTTGCCATCTCACGCGATGGGTTCTCCTATTTGGATACATGGAAACTCTTTGTCGGTAATGATAAGCAAAATTTTATTGATGAATGCTGCCATCTTACACCTTTCGGCGCACAACGACAGGCGCAAGCAATATTTGATTTCCTATCACAATATTGTCAAAGAGAAGACGATTGCGGTGAAAGTCTTTCATTCCTAAAGCACCTTCAATGAGATGTGAACCGCCAGTAAGTTCCGAAACCGCTCCGGGGGGGCAAGTTGGTGGCGGAAATAATTCTTGAAACAGAAACGATTGGTGCCCTTTTGGGACGGCGGAAGTCCTTGAGATGACTAAACATTCGTCAAATGATGTTTAGGCCTTTGTGTCAGGTGTTGTTGAACGGATGCGTCTGTCGATGAAGGAATGCGAGTGGCGATGTAACAACAATGCCCCGTCAGCCCATTTATTGTTAATAAGACAATTGGTTAAACGTTATCTGAGGCAATTATTTTGGGTAGCCCCTAAGTTTGGCTTATCTATGTAAGCCTCTTCGGAGTATAGAACCTTCCCCACAATATTGCTTTTATGCCGTATATATATTTTCAGGACAGGCTATGAATACGATTGAACATACCAGTTGCAGACTTTGCCATTCACCAGAAATGGAGACACTACATTCTCTCGGGAATTTATATGTATCTAATTTTGTTGATAAAAGCGAAATCAACAAGGGAACTAAAGCCCCTCTTGAGCTTTGTATTTGTAACACCTGTTCACTTATTCAATTGCGCCACACGGCGCCAATGGAATTAATGTATGCGCGGTATTACTGGTACCGTTCCGGAGTGACGGACATCATGCGCACCGCGTTGCGTAATGTTACTGTAGAAATTGAAGATATGGTCTCCCTTTCTGAGGGTGATGTCGTCCTTGATATAGGCGCAAACGACGGCACCCTTCTTAAAAGTTACAGTATTGATGGCCTGGAAACGGTTGGATGTGAACCGGCTGATAATCTGGTCGAGGAGCTTCGCACAAAAACGCGACATACTATTCACGATTTTTGGAATATTGAAAACTTCGAAAAATTAGGTGTCGGAAAAGCAAGGGTCGTAACCGCCATTGGCATGTTTTATGATTTGGAAGATCCCAATCAATTTATCGCAGATGCTCAAAAAGTCCTAGCTGAAGATGGTGTCTTCGTCGCTCAACTTATGTGCCTGGCATCAATGCTTGAAAAGAATGACCTCGGTAATATTTGTCATGAACACCTGGAATATTATTCACTAGATTCCCTGAAGTATCTGTTCGAACAGAACGGCCTAGAAATGTTCAGGATTGAGGAAAATAACGTAAATGGAGGCAGCTATCGTATTTTTGCCCGGCACTATAAGGGAACAGGCATTGAATATGATGAACACTACAGCCCGGATGATTTGCGAGCCTTTATCGAGCGGATAAAAGAAAATAAGAAAAAATGTATCGACTTCATCCGTGGCGAAGTTGCCAATGGAAAGACTGTCTACGTGTACGGCGCCTCCACCAAGGGCAACACCATTTTGCAATANTANGGNCTGGACGCCTCACTCATTACCNCCGCTGCCGAAAGAAGTCCGGAGAAATGGGGTAAATATACTGTAGGAACGGGTATTCCCATTGTTTCAGAATCTGATGCTCGTGACGCCCAGCCGGATTATTTTCTGGTTTTACCGTGGGCCTTTCTCGATGAATTTTATGACCGTGAGGCCGAATGGCGTAAAAAGGGTGGGAAATTTCTCGTTCCGCTTCCTGAATTCAGGGTTGTTGACTGACGGTATGGTTGTCATTGCATTTAAATGATTTTTGTAGGAGCAAATNTGAATGGCTGAAAAGGTGNNATNGATTACGGGTGTNACCGGACANGATGGCGCATATCTAGCCNAGTTCCTNTNATCCAACTTAATCGATCGCACCGCATTTNTTCNAACCAACGCTTTCATTTATTNACATCAGCAGTCNCTTGAANTCTCAGCTNATAAAACAAACGNTTGTATTCCTGGTTAAGCTCGNCATTGCCGGTGGGCTGCTCTACTGGCTGTTTGCAANTGANAAGCTTGATTTCCAGTCGGTTCTGGANGAGTCCTTCAACCCATATCATATTCTGGGGCTGGTCGTCGTTTTAGGCNGTNCTGNCGNGGCAGCATTNCGGTGGCNTTACCTTCTNCANCTGCAGGGGTTGANTTTTAGCAGNGCCGTAGTCATACGTTGGACATTGATTGGGGANTTTTTTGGATTAACCCTGCCGGGGGGAGTCGGNACAGAACTNTCCCGCGCCTTTTATATGTTTNGCAATGCNACTAATGCAAAAACGGCGNCTTTGTCATCTATTTTTCTTGATCGTATTCTGGCAATNACGAGCCTGATATTAATGGGCTTNTTGTCATTTCTGGCACTTTTAATTTCATCCGATACCATTGATAAAACCATCCTTGTTCTAGGTATTGTTATGGGAACCGTCCTTCTCGGAACCGTCCTTGGATTCTTTCTGATTGGGCTTCGTCCAGTTCGTAAATTGATTCAAATGCCATTGTTCGAGAATTACAGGCAGGTTGTAGACAACATCATCGTTTCTTATGTCAGCCGAAAAAAAATACTGTTGAAGAGCTTTGTCCTTTCATTCATCGCGCATAGCTTGATTCTTCTGGCATTTTTTATTGCCACCGAAATTTTATCTACNGCTGTTNGCTGGAAAGAATTAGCCATCACGATGCCGTTAGTGATGATTGCCAACATTCTACCTATTACACCAGCGGGGATAGGGGTCGGCGAAACAACTGCGGCNTTCCTATTCGCATTGTTCGGAGTCCCCAACGGCGGAGCAATCATGCTTGTTGCAAGAGTTTGGCTAGTGGCTGTTCAGCTTTTGGGTGGTGTTGTTTACCTTTTTGACCGTCATGAGGGGTAGGTTGAGTGAATGTCGGAAGAATTGGAATTCATCTCCGTAAACACACCTTTAATGAAGGGGAATGAAAAAATACCCAGCAGAATGCACCGACACGGGATGNGTGTCTTCTGAAGCCGCCAAGTGGCCTGGCGCTGAATGACGCCCAGATTGACCGGGTCTGTTCAGCTCTGCACGATATTATAAATGATTAATTCGGTCGGAAACGGGTGGCCAGTACCCGAACAAAATATTTAAATCCCATCCATAAAAAGCCGGTCAGGGACGGGAAGGATTTTGAGGTTCCTTCTTCTCTAGAGTGAAGGAAAAACGGCATTTCGTGAACNTTGAAGCCTTTTTTGCAACAATCGTATACAAATTCCATAAAAAAATCGCCGAATCCGTACGGGACGATCATCACTTCATCGAAAACAGTTCGGCGGACCATGGCGACGCAACTGTTGTAGTCTTTAATTCCATATCCCAGGACCAACCCGGCAAACCAGTTGATCAGTCGACTTGCAAACGTACGGACTGGATGACGTGTGTCTCCACCACCTTTGACAAAACGTGAAGCAATGACCACATCATATTCTACTGTCAGCTCAATCATTCTTAAAAGGTCTTTTGATTCGCGCACCATATCTGCATCGATCCAACCGATGATTTCACCACTGCTTTCCAGAACACCTCTGGCAATTGCCGACGCAAAACCGTTTTCCCGAAGTCGGTGAATAAGTTTGACTTGCGGGTTGTTTAACTCCCGAACACATGCCGCTGTTCCATCCGGTGAATTATCGTCAACAACAATAATTTCCACAGGTTGGCGAATGTTTTTCAGGACGGCATCTATCATTCCGCCAATGTTTTCACGCTCGTTATAGGTGCCAATAATTATTGAAACCAACGGCAATTTGCTATCGTGAGAAGCCGTAATGCCCGCCTCTGAATCTCCCTTAGCTTCTATTGCTGAAGGATCGCCTTGTCCTTTTTCCATTGTCTTTCCCGTTCAAACGGCTTTTAGGGGTTGTGTGTCATTCTGATTCAAGTAAATGATTATTTTTGATCAATCAATTAAGGACACTGCCTGAGTTGGCCCCGGTATTGATTTTACAAGAGGACACGATCTCATGAAGAAAGCCTTGATTTTGGGCGTTACTGGGCAAGACGGAAGTTACCTTGCCGATTTGTTAATTGAAAAGGGCTATATCGTATATGGTATGGTTCGCCGTTCGGCAACCGGAAACACACGCAATATCCAGCACTTGCTTGATGATGAGACTGTTGTAAACAAGCAGTTTTTCGTTGTTCGTGGGGATCTTGCCGACGTGACTTCGTTGTTCAGAATTATTGACGAAGTTGAGCCTGACGAAATTTATAATGAAGCCGATCAGGACCACATTAGCTGGAGCTTCGACATAGTTGGGTATTCTGCGGACATTACGGGCGCTGCCGTAGGAAGGCTTTTGGAGGTTATTCGGCAGATTAACCCAGCTATTCGTTTTTTCCAGCCCTGTACGTCGCATATGTTCGGACGTTCAGAAACAATGACGCAGAACGAAGAAACGCCATTTAACCCGCAGAGCGTTTATGCACTTAGCAAAATATCGGCCTATTATTTTACCCGTTATTACCGTGAAACATTCCAGATGCATGCCTCGACGGCGATTTTTTACAATCACGAGTCACCCCGACGCACATCGGAATACGTTACACGTAAAATCACCCAATCTGTTGCCAGGATCGCGCACGGCAAGCAAGATCGTCTTGTGTTAGGTGATCTTTCAGCTCACATCGATTGGGGCTATGCGCGCGAATATATGGAAGCGGCCTGGAATATTCTTCAACAGCTGGAATCCGACGATTACGTCATCGCTACCGGTGAGGCGCATTCGATTGAGGAATTCGTCGATGAGTCGTTCAAGTGCGCCGGCCTTGATCCCGCTAAATATGTCGAATCTTCAAGTGAGCTTTTCCGTCCTACGGCAACCAGCACCCTTGTCGGCGATACGCAAAAGGCCCGTGAAAGGTTCGGGTTCAGTCCCAAAATCCATTTCAAGGAACTTGTAAAACTGATGGTTGAGGCAGACTTGAAAATGGAATCCGGTGATCTTTAAGATTATTGAGATAATGCGTATGGGTGCATATGGTGTGTAGGCGGATGATTTTTCCTGCATATATTCTAGGCTAAGGGGCTCAGAATACGGTTACTTTACGCTCCAAACGCAAGCAACGTCTTCAAGCCGGTTAGGCATCTACTGGAGCCGGTTTTTTCGCCACGTGAATCCACTGGTGCATAGTGGCTGTGAGCTTATCGAAGACCTCATTTGGTGAATGGTAATTCAGTGTTTTGCGTGGTTGGCTATTGAGTAAATCTTCCACATGCAGCACGTCGGCTGGCTAAAAAGTTTTTACATTTTTGTCGTATCGAGTGGCGATGCGGCGGAAGTCATTGAGGCGACCAAACATACACTAAAGAATGCTCCGACCTTTGCACCTAGTCTTGTTGAATGAATGCCGTTGTATCCGATTGGATTTGTTTCGAATCACGGGCTTGATTCATTAGGGTTGGAAAAAGTTTCTCTGATGACCAGCATAACTGTGGCGTTCAAATATAGTAATGGAAATTTAAACTTAGGTACACCATGTCATTATAATAATATTTGATCACAGATGCACGGAAGGCGATGCCTTCTTCGGAGGCGGCTGTGAAGACGTTACACGATCTATTGGCGAAAGGGATAATTCGTGAAAATTCTGATGATTAATCCTCCTGAGGAATATACGGTTTTTGAAAATGCAAGTGAAGAATCGCTAGCTTTTATAGATGGGGATGATTTTGGGAAATTCCCTCCTCTTGGGATGCTTTATGTAATGTCATATTTGGAGAACAATACCTCTGGGCATGTTCTATCATTTATTGATTGTGTAGCAGAGAAAGTAAAATACGGCACACTTAGTGATCGCGTTGCTGACTTTGCCCCCGACGTAGTAGGAATTACAAGTTTTACCACGGCCTTGGTGGATGTCTGTCGGACAGCTGAAACTTGCCGTGAGGTTTCTCCTGATGCTCATATCTGTATGGGTGGACACCATCCTATCTCATTCCCAATAGAAGCGGCAGAGCTTCCTCAATTTGATTCGGTGGTTGTAGGCGAGGGCGAGCATGCCTTCACCGACCTCATTAACGCCTTGGACAAGGGCGAGGATATTACCTCCATTCTCGGTGTGTATACATGCGAGTCTATTCAGAAGTATAAAAATATCGAAATGGAGAGAGACCGTAGATTTCTTCCCGGTGTGAATGTACCCGCAGCATATGTTGAAGAAGTCGATGATTTGCCTATCCCAAATCGTAAATTTATCCGCGAAATTTCCTATCACAGCATTGTTGGTGTAGGTGATAAATTAGCCACCATTATTACTTCAAGGGGATGTCCGTATTTATGCACTTTTTGTAATGTTCCTTATAAAAAATATCGCGAGCGAAATCCCGATCTTATTATGGATGAGGTTCAGGAATGTCTAGACATGGGATATAACGAGTTTCATTTCTACGATGATCTTTTTAATGTGAATGAACAAAAGGTAATTGACTTTTGCGAGGCCATTGAGCGGCAAAATATGAAATTCACGTGGGACTTCCGCGGCCGTGTAAATGCGGTAACCTATGAATCGCTGAAAATGGCAAAAAAAAACGGGCTTCGCCAAATTTCCTTTGGTGTTGAGACTGGGTCTGATGAAGGACTAAAAATACTTCGCAAGCAAGCAAGAACTAAGCATGTCAGAACTGCCTTCAAATGGTGCCGAGAACTCGGCATTCGGTCAGTTGCTGATTACATGATCGGCTTGCCCTTCGAGAAATCCATGGATGATGTCCGTAGAAATATTGATTATCTAATTCAACTCGATCCCGATTTTGCACAAATCAGCATATTATGCCTTTGCCCGAATACTCAGATTTATGATGAGGCAATAGAAAAGGGGCTTATTGACGGAGATCGCTGGCGGAAATTTATTCAAAATCCAATACCTGGGTTTGTTTTTGACCACTGGAATGAATTTCTTTCAGAAAAGAATCTTGCTGACCTGCATAAAGAGTCATATCGAAAATTTTATTTAAGACCCCTATTTGTTATCAGAAACATTTTTCAAACTCGAACTCTCTACGAATTTAAGGCCAAGATGAAGGGCTTGTTTAAGCTTACGATCAGAGGCCTAATGAAACGAGAATTCAGCATGCCGCCAACGTAAAAAAACGACTGAGTTCATTGTATGGGCCGTTCGCGAGGAGGACTGATCACCAAGGTCCATAAAGTCCATGTGCTCATGGATGCGCGGGGCCTGCCAATCAAACTGGTCCTCACCACCGGCCAGACCCAAGACGCCAAGGTGGCCGCCACACGTGACATTGACGAAATAACCTGGGCTGTTTTATCGGCCTTAAAAAGCAATACAAGCCGACGTTCCTCTTTAACCGAGGCTTTAGCGCCTGTAGATGATGAACCCTTTGTTATGCTTGTTGACCGTTGTCTCCATCTTGATGAACCCATGGTCTATAAATATATCCGGATGTCCGGGGTTTACGTAAACTGCGAAAATATCTCGGGGCGCCTTGTCTTGTGAGTTGCAGATTCTTGAAATAACAGGATTCATGACCGTTTCATCAAAAGGGTCGTTGAAGAAAAATACTGTTGCATCCTCAGGGACAGCATACGTCGTGGCATCATGCTGGACAATTTCCCATTCGGGGGTTTTCAGGCTTTTTCGAGCGTAAAATTCTGTAAGATTATCCACCGCCTCCTGACTCAGGTTCGGGGAGGCTTCAATGCCGATAATCCGTCGAAAGGGATATCGCGTGGCAATAAACAGAACCCGGCCAAGCCCGCAGCCATAATCAATAAAAGTTGCCCCCTGAATATAGACGCTAATTTTTTTAAATGCCTGATAAATAAAATAATAAGGACAGGGTACGTACATATGACCATGGTCGGAAACCGATCCATCGACATTTAACTCATCTAGCCTCACTATTCGGCCAGTTTTTGATTGAAGAATAATTTCGAAATAAATTTCGGCCAGGGCTAGTGGAAGGGTTCGCAAGATTCCATAAAGTGAAAGCGTTTGGCCAACACGCATAAAAAATTTCCAGCGGCTGTGTAAACCCATTTCAATAATTTCTGTCCTCGGGCGCAACTAGCGTTTTGTCATTGACGCTATGGTTTTACTGTCCTTAATGAAAGGTCCCGTTTTTGCCTCTATCATTTCAAGCTCCTCAAGGACCGTAAAACCATGACCTCCTGATACAATAAGAATCGTATCCCCGGCGCCTACTATGCGGCTTTCGAGGAAATTCTTTTTTTCATCATAGAAGTCAACACGTAATTTTCCTTTTCGTATCCACAGGACTTCTTGTGTGTTGTTTATAGTTCGCTCAAAAGGAACATGAAGATGAGGAAGAATTTCATGCCCTTGCGGATGACACATGACCCCAACCTGCATTGGTGCTTCGTCCGAGGTGAGGAACTCGACACCCTGACAGGTGTATTCTTTACGTATTATAATAGCCAATAGAGCATTATTACTTGAAATTTGTTCTAACATATTGGGTCCAAAGAAAAGTCGGCATTAAGGTAGGGTGGCTCAACGCAACAAGTGTTCCCTTAGTATTTAACGCAACAAGTGTTCCCTTAGTATTTTATGTACTGCTGCCGCGTAAACTGATGACCCCAAATTCGAGAAATGACCATCATGAGGGATGTTGAAAAGGCTGTCTACATTTCCATACTGTTCTTTAAGGGCTAGGACATCTGGCAAGAGATTATAGACGGGAGTCTTTCCGAATTTTTCGATATCAGTGATAAATTCCCGGGCCAATTCCGGGATTTTTTCTGCGCAAGTTCAGAATGCACGGGGCAGAGCAGCATAACATTCTTGTGCTGTTGGCGAGACATGAAAGCCACGAAATCCGTACCATTTCCTAAGGCAACGCCGTTATCTTTTGTGCGAATGCTCTGTTTTCCGTAATAGGATAAGTCGACGTTCCCTTTTTTAAACAGCGCTGGCAACCATATGGTTGATCCTAGAAGAATGCGATGGAGAAGATATGTTTCTCTGGCCTTTTCTCGCGCTGTTAACATTCTCTTTGCATCAAGTGCAATGGTTTGTGGGGCGACGTAGGAATTTGCGGGTATGCAGGTATCGTTTGTTAGTGAAAAAGGTAGGTTAGAACAGTGGTGCAGTATTAGCTCTACGTTGCTGGTTATCGCAATTTGGTGATGAAACCTTGATCCCTGTTTCGCCGATAGATCGGCGACAATCTGATCACAGGTCACATTGCGACTATCATTGTTTACGATATTGTATATGTCATGAGTCCGGTAAAGGTCATCAGTGATGAAGCTGGTGACTAGAAGATTCGGAGAAAACTCTTTGGCGACGTAACAATAAATCCGAATGAAATCGCGGAAACCTGCGCCCGATTGGCCAAAGTTCAGGACTTTGATCTGGTCGACATTCAATTTCCGGCGTAATTCTCCATCACCCTGCATACGCTCTTGGAGTTGGTCTGCCCAAGTGACATCGCTGGGTAGCGACGCAGCCAACGAATCACCAAGGATGGCAATCCGGTATTCCTTGGAACCCGGTGAGCGCTCTATAGCGTAGTCATTCTGTGAGGGTAGGCCGTAGTTATTAATCTTGAATGTTGATTTATGGCCCAGCATGTGACGGACATTAAAAACAAAACGGTTGACGGTAATATCAGGACGATAGCTTCCATACCCCGGAGCAGGAATGGTTTCACTGAAAAATGCTATGTCGGTGAATATCACTGAGTCCTTGGGGCCTGAATGCTTCCAGTATATAAACACCCGCGCAGAGATCTCCGCCATCACACACACAACAATGATCGCGGATATCAACAGACAAACATTTCTCCAGTCCTTCAGGCCGACAATCATCCCGCGAGTTTTCTCCACTGTTGCCGACAGGGCACGCCGACATCCTTCGGCCAAATAATGTACCGGCAAAATGAGATGTTTCCGGATGGCCAACAGCACC
>NYYU01000002.1 GCA_002685955.1 Parcubacteria group bacterium
CAATGAGGGCATATCTTTTTTTTGTTCATATGCTCTCATTGTATCATGCTGAATATGTGTGTGGATAATACCATTTTAATTTGACAATATTATCTAATTGATTTATTATATATCTTAATAGTACATAAACATACCAATAAGGAGGGATTAAACCGTGGAAAAACAAAGTCAGGTTATTGTAACCCCAGATATCCAAAATATTGCTGATGGATTTAAGCAAAAAGGATTAGATCTTTTGTTAGAGATTTTGAAATGGATGCATCATAATTTTAAAGGAGCTGGCAGTAATCCTGAAACAAAGATGGATGTGTTTAGGTAAAGGACGGCCGATCAGATAATCAGAAGTAGAAAAATAACTGGCTGTACTGATAGTGCACTTGTTTCCATCGCTTTAGCTAAAGCCAAAGGTATTACTACTAGATATGTTGAAACAATCTTAAAAAAATGGCTTGAATCTGGTGATGGTCATCATATTGAAGGTCATATCTTTGCTGAATGTCTTATTAAAGACAAATGGCATATTGTAGATCCAGCCCGGGGAATTATTGTAGATAATTATGGAGAGTATGTTGTTTATATGAAGGGGAGGGATTCCTGGGATATCGGTATAAGGAATTTCAATGATTTAAGTAAAAAATTCCTTGAATTTAAAAAGGAGTATCAAAAACATTAAAAACCGTCTTTTAAAGGCGGTTTTTTGATTTGACTGAGGGGTTTACAGGACTTATAATTAAATAGATTATTTTATATAAAAAACAATATGAGAATATGCAAAAGAAAAGTTGAGGTATTTGGAAAAGAGTGCGTTTTAGAATTAATGTCTTTTTCCAACAGCGATAGAAAAAAATGGATGCGTCTTTTTAATACATGGAAAAGACTTAAGTTGGGGTTGAGGGGCTATAAGTCTCGCGAGCCTAATTTTCCGGAAGGTCTGTCAGAAGTCGCTTTTTGTCTTTTTTCAGATTCAGAAAGATTTGTATCTTCAAAGGGTTCGGGAAATTCTTCTTTCGATACCTTTAATGTGAAAAAAAACAGGGCTGAGCAAATAAAAGCCTCTAGTATTAAAGAAGATCTTACCTCTTTTGGTCCTAAATCAAAGTGGGATGATCTTTATTTTCTTGATTTTTATAATAATGGAAAATTAGATGGTTCTTTCAATGTGTATAAAATTCCTACGGATAAGATTTATTCAGTCAAAGTAAATAAAAGCCAGAATTTTAAGCAACAACAGGCACAGGACAGGAGGCCTCGTTTTAGTATCACGAAAAAAATTATAAAGAAATATAATCTTAAGCCAATAGGTAACAATATTCAGATCTTAAAATAAATCTATACTACTGCTCGTTGGATTTTTTTTGCTATTCTATAAATTACGGGCACTGTCACCGAATTTCCAAGTTGTTTATATAAGGCAGAAGTAGAAATATTATTGGGTAACTTGTAGTTTCTTGGAAGTCCTTGTATTCTTGCGCATTCTGTTGGTGTAAGTTTTCTTATCCCTTTGTCATCTTTGATAATTGGAACATTATGACCTCCAGTACCCATATTAGCTGTTAGCGTCGGGCAGACGCTTTTTTTATTTTCTCTAACATATTTTCTTCTCCATTGATAGACAGTATTTTTTTTGACAACATGATCTTTAATCTTTGTGTATAACGGTTTGTCGTTGTAATAATATCTTTTATCAACATTACTTTCAAGTAGATCAGTAATTTTCGTTTTTAATTTGATCGGTTTTGGAAAATCAAACTTATCTGCTTGTTTTTTGTTTTTAAATCCGGCAATATATATTCTTTCTCGGTTTTGTGGGACATTGCCGTATTTCATGCTATTTAGCACCTTAGCTTTTATGTGATAACCAAGATTTTCCAGCGTTTCTTTTATTATCTGGAATGTTCTGCCTTTGTCGTGTCCTTGTAGATTTTTAACATTTTCAAGTAAGAATCCAGTTGGTTTTCTGACTTCGAGTATTCTTGCAATATCAAAAAATAGATTACCCCTTTTATCTTTGAATCCTTGTCTGTGGCCGGCGATTGAAAAAGCTTGGCAAGGGAACCCTCCGAGTAAAAAATCAAATTCAGGTAGATCATCTATACCAATTTTTCTTATGTCTTCAATAACCAATTTACTATCTGGGAAATTTAGATTATAGGTGGCTTCACATTGTGATTCGTAATCATTTGAGAAAACAGTCCTGAATCCAGCTTTTTCAAATCCTAGTCTTATACCTCCAATACCTGCGAAAAGATCGATCGTTCTTAATAATTTTTCATTCGTAGATTTGGCCATATCGGAAAAGTTTCGGATTATCTTATAAACTACTCCTCTTATCTCTACTTGTTTTCTGTATAATGGGAGGATGGACTGATTAGCTGGCTGTAGCCGGAATTGACCATTTTCTCTATAGATTTTTTTTAGAGTTGCTTCATTATCGTCTATGATTGCTACTACAGTCTGGCCGTTTTCGGCTACCGACTGTTTTTTTATTACAACAATGTCTTTATCAAAAATTCCTTCATCAATCATACTGTCACCTCTTACACGTAAGGAATAACATTTATCTGATTTAGGTATATCTGATTTTGGTAAAGTAATTGTTTCTGGAGTTTCAATCGCTTCAATTGGAGAACCGGCGGTGATTATTCCAAGTAAGGGGATTTCTACTAAATCAGACTTCTCTTTTTTATTATTTAATTCAATTGATCTTGGTTGATTTTCTATTTTCTTTAAATATCCTTTTTCTCTTAATGCTTCTATATGTTGATGAATAGTTGATACCGAAGATAATTTAAAATACTTCTTTATTTCTTCTAAAGAGGGAGCATAATCATTTTCTTTAATGCATTTAGTAATATAGTCTAATATTTGTTTTTGTCTTTTGGTTAACATGGTATAATTGTATTGATAAGATTTTTGATTATAGTATAATTATACCATACCGAAAGAAAACCGAAAATGCCGTCAACTGTGGATAAGTTAAAGGTTAAATAAAATAAATAAAAGAATGATAATATTTTTAAACACACCAATAGAAAATCCTATTTTAATAGGATTAATAGCATTATTCACGATTACCTCATCAATAACTGTATTTGACAAAAGGTTGATTCAAGCTAAACGAGACGACCCAGTATTCAAAGCTGACTCTATACTACCTCAATGGATTGGGTTAATCGGTTGGTTACACTGGCTGATTGGTCTTTCAATTATCCTTTTAAATTGGAAGGTTGCCATAACAGTATTTATCATAAAGTTTATCTTGTCTGTATTTCCTGTTCTTGAAACAATTGGGAATATTCTAATGTCTCCTTTTAAGAGAAGCAAACAAAAGATTTAAAGAGGATTTGAAGATGAAAATATGAATACAAAAGAGATTTTAAATGAAATTAATAATAGAGTTAAGAATAACAAAAAATTAGTGGTTGGCATTGATGGATATAGTGGTATTGGGAAAACTACCTTATTAAACGATCTTATTAAAAACAATAAAGATATTCTTCCTGTTTATCGGGATGATTTTATTAAATCAAGAAAGGTTTTAGAAAAGCTTTTAAAAAGCGTAGATGATAAATCAAAGATTATGGAATTAGAATGGTGTGATGATCAAAGAATCAGAGATTTAGTTAATAAATTCAGGAATAGCAATGAATCGTATACGATGACGACAAAAGTATATAATTCAGATACAGGGAAAGCGGATATAAAGAAAACCTTTGATTTATCAAAAAAGATAATGGTTATTGAAGGAATTTTCTTATTTCATCCAAAATTAATAGGAGATATCTTTGATTTAAAAATCTTTATCGATGGAGATGTTGAAGCTGCAGATCAAAGGAGAATAAAGCGAGAAAAAGCAAGGTGGGGTAAAGATTATTTTCCACATGATCATCCTGATTCATATTTTAGATTAGTAAAAATCGCCTTTGAAAGATATTATAAATTGTATAATCCTAAAAAATTGGCTGACATTGTGGTTGATTTTAGGGATAATTTTGGTGATTAATTTTTTACCTTGATTTTTTATAAGAATTCTAGTAGGTTTTAATTAAAAGATAATTAATCCTTTAACAATTTAGATATAATCAAGACATTTGGAGAAAGGAGGGTGACCATGGAATTTTTTGCAGTTACAACGACATCAGTTTATTGTGTTTCGGATGAAAGGGAGGAGAAAACTGGTTTTCCTATTGTAGAGAAAATTGCCATGAAAAAGGGAGTAGAAAGTAGGATTTCCGTTGGCGGGAGATTAAAAAAGGGTCATTTTGTTGGCATTACTCAACATGGGATAGGTCTTTATGATGAGGATCATCCCAGGGCTGGAAAGCGTCAAACTATTAACAATGTTAATACTCTTTTTTGGGGAGGGCACACTTCAGCAATTGTTGCTTTATTCCTTAATAAAAAAGAAGCAATTGTTTGTTTGAATTCAGAAGTATCACCCGATTTGACTTGGGAAGACAAAACAAAGGAAACATTAAAAGTAATTGGTTATAAGCATCCGGTATTTGACATTTTAAGTTTTGAGATGTAATGATCTAAAAATAATTTGGCGGTTCAATCTTAATGAGTCGCCTTTTTAATAAAGATTGGTGTATTTTTCTTATCAACTTGACTAGATATTTGAAAGAAAATAAAATTAAGGTTAAGAATGAGAGGAGGAAAAAGGTCGAAGAATAATTAATAATTAATTAGAAAGAAAAATTATGAAAAAAATATTAATTTTATTTTTAATCGTATCTTTAATCGCTGTTGGAATTGGTTCAGTTTTTGCTATGACTCAAGAAGTTTCTATTCCTAAACTTCAGGCTTTTGCAATTAGCCTTAAAGGAGATGTTGCTATTAGAAAAAATAACAGTGAAGAATGGGTAGTATTAGAAAAAGGTCAAGAATTGATTTCCGGCGATGAGATTAAAACTGGCCAAGATGGCCAAGTGTCAATTAATTTTTATGATACTTCTATTTCTCAGATTGGACCAAACAGCCAAGTTCGCTGCGACGAATTATTTATTGATGATTATAATTACGCTAAAACCAAAGTTAGTTTAATTGTTACTACTGGTCGTGTTTGGTCCAGAATTATTAAATTAAGCGATCAAGAAGCTGTTTTTGAAGTCAGTTCTGATAAGACAGTAGCAACTGTTAGAGGAACTATTTTTGATTTTGAAGTAACCGCAGACGGGATGGTTAATATTAACGCGGTTGAAGATATTGTTGAAGTTTCAACTATTAAAATTAAAGAAGAAATTGACGAAGTTACTAAAGAGAAAAAGAAAGAAAGAGAAATAATTGCTAAAGTTGATTTATTAGAGGGTTTGGCCGCTACGATTGATCAAAGAAAAGAAACTGAAGAATTAAAAAGAATTGAAACAGAAATTATTCCAGAGGCTAAAAGACAAAGCGAATGGTTTGAAAATAATATTGAAAATGAAGAAAGATTTATTGAAGAAATAGAAAAGAAACAAGCAGAAGTGATTGAAAAAATAGCTGGAAGATTGCCTGATTCAAAACTATATGGTTTTAAAAAAGTAACTGAAAATATTAGGTTGGCTGTGACGGTTAATCAAGAAGCTAAAGAAGAATTAGAAATGCGTTTTGCATCTCGACGTTTAGCTGAAGCTCAAGAATTAGTTGAAATGGGTAAGAACGAATTAGCTCAAGAAGCAATTAATGAATTTCATGATAAGGCCGAACAATTATTTGAAGAACCGGAAAAGTTGGAGCAAGCTGGAGCAGATACTGAAAAAATTGAACAAATAAGAAATAAGATTAATAATCAAATTAACTTACAGGAGAACATAATAAATCACGCGGCTCCAGATGAAGTAATGTATGATTTTAAGAGAGATTTTGAAGAATTAAAAATTGATGTTGCTCCTGAAGAAAATGAAGATTTTTTGAGATTTAAACAAATTCAAGAAAGATTAAAAGAAGCGGATTCTGTTAAAGAACAAGGCAAAGAAGAATTATACCATGAATTAATTGAAGAAAGCATCAAGCAAACAGAAGAAATAAAACAATCAGATTTTGAGGCGGAATTTATAAAAAGGATTGATTCAGAAATGCAAGTAATTGAACAAAAAGAATTTATATATCCAAAAGTAGAAATCAAAGAACGTATCCCGGAAACAAAAGATTCTCGCCCAGAGCCAATAATTGAAGAACATATTCCAATAATCAAAGAATATATCCCGGAAGTAAAAGAATATCCTTTAGAGAGACCGATTATTGATGAACCTAAAATTGATGAGGTGGATGAAACAAATAAGGATATAAATCAAACCGGATCAGTCTTAGAACATTTTAAAGAACTGATTGATGAAAAAGAACTTATATCTCCAGTATATCCAGAAATTGAAGAACGTATCCCAAAAGTTGAAGAACATATTCCAGAAGTAAAAGATTATCGCCCAAAGCCAAGAGTTAAAGAACGTATCCCAAAAATAAAAGAATATGATTCAGAAGTAGAAAACACTTTTATTCCTATAGACCGATAGTAAATGAAAGAAAAATATTTAAAAATCTTAATAATTTTTATTTTAATCGGTTTAATCACATCCTTGCTTTTTAGTTTAGGGTTTTTTGTTTCTTGGAGAGCTAAATTGACTGATAAGTTATTTCTCCAAGGAAAAGCAAATTAAGAAATTATCATTATATCCATAGATGATGATAGTTTACAGAAATTTGGAACTTAAAGAATATTTAAAGAAATTATTAGGAGAGTATTTATAAAAAGGTGATTAATTTTAAGAATGGTATTAAAATTTTAATTGTTTTTGTTTTGATTCTTATTATTGGTTTAATAATCTTTTCATATTTTAAAGATAACAAGGAATCTGTTTTTAAGGTGATTAAGATTATTGATGGGGATACGATTGTTATTGAGGGCGGGGAAGTGGTTAGGTATATTGGAATTGATACACCAGAAATAGGTCAGGAAGGTGGAGATTGTTTTGCCCAGGAGGCTTGGGACATAAATAGGGAATTAGTTGAAGGAAAAGAAGTTAAATTAATAAAAGACGTTTCAGAAAGAGATAAATATGGAAGATTATTAAGGTATGTCTGGATAGATGGTATCTTTGTTAATCAATATTTAGTTAGGAATGGTTATGCTTCAGCCGCTACATTTCCTCCAGATGTTAAATACGCGGATGATTTTGCTGAATTTCAAAAACAAGCCAGACAAGAAAATCTTGGATTATGGGATTCGTGCCAAATAAACGGAATTGTTTGTTCAGTAAATGTTTATGATTGTTCTGATTTTGAAACCAATCAATTAGCCCAGGATCTTTATCAAAAATGCGGAGGAGTTAATAATGATATTCATAAATTAGATAGTGATGGAGATGGTCTGGCTTGTGAGAGCTTGCCTTAGAATTTTTTAGTAAAATAGGTGTATGAATAAAAAAAATAAAAAAATATCAGAAAATAAGAAAAGATTAGTAATTCTTAAAGCGAAAGGTGATTTTGTATTTCATGGTTCATCATCAATCATAAAGGAATTAGAACCTAGACAACCAATGATTTATGACGAAAAGATAAAAAAAGAGATAAAGCATGGAAATCTTTGTGTGGCAGCTACTCCGTTTATTAGTATCGCTCTTTTCAGGGCGATTATTAATAAGCAGAATTTTCCATTTAAAGGTTATCAGAGTTCTTTTGGTTTTAGTAAACAAAAGAATAAATGTTATTTTAATACCACCGAGAGGGTTTTTAGTCAGATAAAAGGTAAAAAGGGATATGTTCATGTTTTAAGTAAGAAGAATTTTAAGAGATTTTCTACTATGGAATATCGTTCAGAAAGAACAGAGAGACCATCAGAAATTATAAGTGTTGACTATGAAGATTTGCCAGATGATATTGAAATTATAGATGATCCTAATTAAATAAAAATAAGAATTATGAAAAAACAAGTGGTGATGATTCATGGAGGAACTACCTTTAAAACATATAAGGACTATATGGTCTTTTTAAAGTCTTTAAAGATTGATTTAGAAAAGTCTAAGAAAAAAGGATGGAATGCATCATTACAGGATAAACTAGGAAAGAATTTTGAAGTACTTTTTTTAAAAATGCCTAATGCTATTAATGCTAAATATGATGAATGGAAGATATTATTTAATAAAGTGGCTCCTTTATTGAGAAACAATGTTATTCTGATTGGTCATTCTTTAGGTGGGGTATTTTTAGCAAAATATCTTTCAGAAAATAAGTTTCCAAAGAAAATCCTTGCTTCAATTTTAATTGCTCCGCCTTATGATGAAGAATATACTGAGGAGCCCTTAACTGATTTTGTTATTTCAAATAACTTAGAAAAGTTTAAAAAACAAGGCGGTAAAATATTTATTTATTACAGTGAAGATGATCCAGTTGTGCCTTATGCTGATTTTGAAAAATATCAAAAGGCTTTACCTGATGCAATTTTAAGAATATTTAAAAATAAGGGTCATTTTAATCAACCTACATTTCCAGAATTGGTAGGAGAGATAAAGGGATTAGAATAAAATATGAGTAAAGAATTATTTAATAGATTAAAACAATTAAATTTACCAAAAGGGAAGTATGCTGTTTTTGGTAGCGCTCCAATGTGTATTAGGGGTTTAAGAGAATGTCGTGATTTAGACGTGATTGTGACAGAAGATCTTTTTAATGAATACAGCAAAAAAGAAGGTTGGGAAACAAAGAAAACCGAAAAGAGTGTTTATTTAGACAATAATGGGATTGAGTTTTGGAAAGACTGGGGGCCAGATTGGGCGCCAGAGGGTCAATGGGATATACAGACATTAATTGATGAAGCAGAAATCATAGATGGTTTACCTATTGTTAGACTTAAGGAGGTTTTAAAGTGGAAAAGTGTATTAAGGCGCGAAAAAGATTTGAAAGACCTTAAACTCATTGAAGGGTATCTAAAATCTAATAAGAATATGTATTGACAATGGGTGTATTCTATGGTATATTTATTTTAGCTGTTTTTAAACAAAATATAAGGAGGAATAGAAAATGATGAAAAGAACTTTAACTTGTGTGATTGTTCCACTCATTTTTTTGTTTGTGATGCCGATAGTCAGTAATGGCTATCGTGGCCAAAGCCCTTATTTTTTTTACACCTATAATTACAAGGTGAAAAAAGGTGATAACCTTTATAGGATCGGCATACGATTTGAAGTTCCTTGGGGGGAAATTGCCAGGGCTAATAACATTCCCGACGAAAGGTTTTTAGAGCCCGGGAAAAAGCTCGTAATCAAGAAGAAGTTCCTTTATAACTTCAGAGCTCTGACGAGTTGGTACGGTAAGTATTTCCATGGCCGGAAAACAGCCAACGGGGAAGTCTATGATATGTACGGTATTAGCGCCGCGCACAAGACTCTTCCGTTGGGCACTTCGGTTTTAGTAATCAATCCTCAGAATGGTCGTCAGCTGAAATTAAGAATCAATGACAGGGGTCCGTATATAAAAGGAAGGTCTCTGGATTTAAGCTTTGGCGCTGCAAAACTTCTGGGCATTGTTAAGCAAGGGGTTGCTCCCTTGCTGGTAAAAGTTCTTAAATTTTAACAATTTTCTAACAATCAAGGTCCTGGTATTTATATCAGGGCCTTTTTTTAGTATAATAGAAACATATGGAACAGGATATTTTAAAAAAATTAGAAGAACAGGATAAAAAGCTTGAAGCGATTTATTGATTGACAAATTAAGTTAATTAAGGTATGTTTAAATTATAGTTATGATATTAAAAATTGAATATTTCTTAAAGGAGGTATAGAATGGGAGATATAATTAATAAGAAGACGCTATCAGATGGAATGATTTTGAGGTTGATACTTCGGAAGTATCATGATGGGAATGGAGACGGGCCGACGTTTCAGCTTAGCTTAGCTGATTTTGGGGGTGATATCACTTCTAGTTTTCCTACTCCCCACGATAGACCGATGAATTTTACAGAGAGTGATGCTCGGTCGATATTTCTTTCGATAGATTCAAAGAAGGATTTTCAAAGATATCGTCGGCAAATAATGAAAAATTAAGAGTCAGCTAACATAACTGACTCTTTTTTATAGAAATAAAAAATCCCAAGCCGAATTGAGCCTAGGAATTGGTGCAGGGGGGAGGGTTTGAACCTCCGACTCATAGCATGTAAAGCCACTGCTCTGCCAACTGAGCTACCCCCGCACGGTATTTTATATTTATCTTATTTTAACAACTTTTCAATATTTGTTAAAGATAAAAGCCAAGTGGTTTAGCGCCTGGCTATTTTTTTGGGTTTGGGGTGACCCCCTATGGATCACCCCTTTAAAAGGAGGACAAGGCTAACAATCATCAACCTTAGTTGGAATTTAGCATATTCAATAACATTAGTCAAGGGGATATCGCCAAAAATGTATTTATCTGATAGAATAGGAATAAAGGTCGATGAAACAAAATTAAAATATTTTAAAATTACGCCCCGTTAGAAATTCTTTTTTAAGAGCTTCTAACTGGGTAATAATTTCTAACGGGGTATGGATAAATTTAATGAAATTAATGAGAAAATAAGGGGGGCGGATGTGCGGAGGATTGTTACTCGTATTATGATTGCCTTTGTTGGCTTAATTCTTGTTTTAGGCGCTTTTGGAACAGTGGGCGCTGGCGAACGGGGTGTTTTGCTTCAATTCGGGGCAGTTAAGGATAAGGTTTTTGATGAAGGTCTCTATATCAAAGTACCTTTTATCCAAAGGGTAGTTAAAATGGATGTTAAAATTCAAAAAGATGAGGTGCCCTCTAGCGCTTCTTCTAAGGATTTACAGATAGTTACCTCTATTATTGCCTTAAACTATCACTTAGATCCAAATGCGGTAAATGGGATTTGGCAGAATGTTGGACGAAACTATAACAACAGAATTATTGCTCCATCTATTCAAGAATCGGTTAAAGCAGTTACGGCTAAATTTACGGCTGAAGAATTAATTACCAAAAGAGAAGTTGTTAAAGAACAGATTAAAGCTAATTTAGCCGAAAGACTATCTAGTAATTCTATTTTAGTTGATGAATTCAATATTATTGATTTTTCTTTTTCACCAGCCTTTAATGAAGCGATTGAAGCTAAGGTTACGGCTGAACAGTTAAAATTAAAAGCAGAGAGGGACTTAGAAAGAATTAAGGTTGAAGCAGAGCAAAAGATTGCTGAGGCCCGAGGCAAAGCTCAAGCGATTCAAATTGAAGCTCAAGCCTTACGGGCTAATGCTCAGGTAGTTGAATTGCGCTGGATAGAAAAATGGGATGGCCAGGTTCCAACCTATTGGGGCGAAGCTAATCCATTTATTGGGATCAATCGGTAATATGTTCCCAGAAAAGTGGGAAAATCTAATAAATGACATTAAGGATAGGTTTGAGGTAGAGGACTCTGGCAAAGAACATTCTGATGAACATGGAGGGATTGATACCGAGTTTATCATTTTTAAAGGTCCTTTAGGCAAGATAAAGTTAGAATTTATTACTAAACCAGTAGTTTTAGATAAAAAGACCACTTATTCTCAAAGAGTTGGTTCAGAAACTAATATTGAGTATATTTACAGTCCGGATGAAAAAACCCATCGCTTAGTTGCCTACAAATGGGATGAGCTTGATGATGGCTGGGTTGAAATGGACGCAGATAGTTTTAAGAAATAGTAAAAATATGCAATTAAAAAATCCTAAGAAAATCAAACAAGGGTTTATTTTAGCTTTTGGAGAGCTTTTTTTAAAATCAGACGGCGTCCAGAAAATCCTTAAAAAAAGATTGGTTAATAATCTAACTAATTCTTTAAAGAGACGAGGAGTTAATTTTAAGGTTTATCTATGGAGAGAAAGAGTTTTTATTGAGACAAATGATTTTAAAGGAACTGCGCTTGTTTTAAAAAGAGTTTTTGGCTTTGTTTGGTTTGCTCGGGCGTTTTTTTTAGAAAAAACTACATTTAAAGATTTTAATAATTTTGTTAAAGAAAACTACGAAGATTGGATAAAAGAAAATCAAAGTTTTTCTTTGCGGGTTAAAAAAGATTCTCTAATAGAACAAAGAACTATCGAGATTATAGATCAGGTTGCTAAGAACATTAAAAGAAAGGTTAATTTAAATAAACCTCAAAAACAAATCTTTATTGAAGGCCGAAAACAAGGTTGGTTTCTTTATTTTAAAAAGCAAGCAGGCGCAGGCGGTTTGCCAATCGGCAGTCAGGGTCAGACGCTAACTTTAATCTCTGGAGGAATTGATTCATCAGTGGCCGCTTATTTAATGGCTAAGCGCGGCGCAGAAAATATTTGGATTCATTTCCATAGTTTTCCATTAGTTTCTCAAGCCAGTATTGAGAAAATCAGAGAAACAGCTAAAGTCTTTTTGGATTATCAACCTAAATTAAAAATCTATTTTGTTCCTTTTGCTGAAATTCAGAAAAAGATAAAAATTAGTATTTTAGCTAAGTACCGCGTCCTATTCTATCGTAAAATCATGTTAGAAATAGCTCAGATAATTGCTCAAGAACAAGGCTATCAAGCTTTGGTTACGGGCGAGAGCTTGGGCCAAGTTAGTTCTCAAACTTTACCAAATTTTCAGCTCACTCAAAAAAAAATAACCATGCCTATTTTTAGACCATTGATTGGTCTAGACAAAGAGGAGATTATTAACTTGGCTAAGGAAATCAAAACTTTTGATATTTCTATTAAACCGCAAGAAGATTGCTGTACGCTATTTATACCCAAAGGACAAACAGCCGCTGGCAGATTGGAAGTAATGCAAAAATTGGAAAAAGCTCTTAAGATAAAAAACTTAATTTTAAAAACAATAAAAGAAATACAAGTAGAAAGTTTTTAAAAATAACCCTGTATGAAGAAAACTTACAAAATTATCGGCATGCATTGCGCTAGCTGTGTGAGAACGATTGAACAGGAAGCAGAGTCGGATCTGGCGGTTGATAAAAACAATCAAATGGTTTTGCTTAAAGTTGTGGGGATGGATTCCCCTCATTGCGCTATGGTAGTAGGAAGAGCCATTAAAAAGTTGGCTGGAATTAAAAATATTGATCTTGATTTTTCCAATCAACGGGCCAAGGTAGTTTTTAATCCTTTAGAAATAGATTTGGATGAGATTTTTAAAGTAATTCTCGATGCTGGTTATCAGCCAATTAAGGAACAAGGCCAGATTGAAGATATTTCAGATCAAGAGGCGATTGAACGTAAGGGCCGATTGAGAATTCTTAAATTAAAACTGGTGATTGGCGGAGTTTTATCTTTGGGTATTTTGCTGGGCAGTCTTTCAGACTGGCTTTCTTTTGTGCCCGAGCTTTTAAGTAATAATTGGACTTTATTTATTTTAGCTACGCCGGTCCAGTTTTGGGTTGGCTGGCAATTCTATAGCGGTTTAAAGCTTTTAATTAAATATCGGACAGCTGATATGAATACTTTGATTGCCATTGGCGCCTTATCAGCTTACTTATATAGTTCGGCCGTAGCATTTTTCCCTAATCTTTTTACTCAATCAGGGCTAAAATCAAATATCTATTTTGATACTTCAGCTATCATTATTATTTTAATTCTTTTAGGGAAATACTTTGAGATAATGGTTCGGGGCCGGGCTTCCGAAGCAATTAAGAAATTAATCGGGCTGCAGCCCAAAATGGCTATGGTTGTTAGAGAGGGTAGGGAGATGGAAGTGAAGATTGAAGAGGTTCAAATCAACGATTTAATTATTGTCCGGCCCGGTGAAAAAGTTCCAATTGACGGAGAGATTATTGAAGGCGAATCAGAAATTGATGAATCAATGGTAACTGGTGAATCAATGCCTGTTTACAAAGAAAAAGGCGATGCAGTCATTGGCAGTACGATTAATGAGTTTGGCGCTTTTACTTTTAAAGCAACTAAAGTGGGCAAAGATACGGTTTTATCCCAGATTATTAAGATGGTTCAACAAGCCCAGGGTTCTAAAGCGCCCATTCAGCGCTTGGCTGATTTAGTCGCTTCATATTTTGTGCCAATTGTTATTGGCATTGCCATCTTAACTTTTATTATTTGGATTTTCTTTGGTCCCAGCCCGGCCTTTAATTTTGCCTTAGTTAATTTTGTTTCAGTTTTAATCATTGCTTGCCCCTGCGCTTTGGGCTTGGCTACGCCTATGGCCATTATGGTTTCTTCGGGCAGCGCCGCCCGTCAGGGAATTTTAGTTAAAGATGCCACTTCTCTGGAAATAGGCAATAAAATAGATACAGTGGTTTTAGATAAAACCGGCACTTTAACTCAAGGCGAACCTCAATTAACTGATGTAGTTGCTTTTGATAATGAAAAAGAGGTAGATGTTTTTACCTGGGCTGTTTCTTTAGAGCAAAGATCAGAACATCCTTTGGCCAAGGCAATTATGAGCCAAGCTAAAAAAGAAAAAATAGAGTTGTATCAATTAGATGGTTTTAAGGCGGTTTCTGGAAAAGGATTAAAAGGATTTTTAAAGATTGACCATCAATCAGTTGAAGCTTATTTAGGCAACCGCGCTTTAATTAAGGATCTTAATTTATCTCTTTCACCTTATCAGAAAGAGATAAATAAGCTGGAAGCTGAAGGTAAGACCGTAATGATTTTAGTTTTAGGCAGGAGAATTAGAGGAGTTTTGGCGGTGGCTGATGTTATTAAGAAGGAATCAAAAAAAGCAATCCAGGTTTTGAAAAATAGGGGGCTGGCTGTTTGGATGATGACCGGAGACAATCAAAGAACAGCTCAAGCGATTGCCTTTCAATTAGGCATAGAAAATGTGATGAGTGAGGTTTTGCCTGAGCAAAAATCTGAAAAGATAAGGGCTTTGCAAAAACAAGGCAAGATTGTGGCCATGGTCGGCGATGGGATTAATGACGCGCCTGCTTTAACCCAGGCTAATATTGGTATTGCTATGGGTCAGGGGACTGATATTGCTATGGAATCGGCTAATATTACCTTAATCAGGGGCGATTTAATGCTGATTCCGGAAGTAATTAATCTTTCTAAAAAAACTATGAGAGTAATCAAACAGAATCTTTTTTGGGCCTTTTTCTATAACTCAGCCTTTATTCCGGTAGCAGCCGGTATTTTGTATCCATTTTTTGGAATTCTTTTAAGCCCTATTTTCGCGGCCGTGGCTATGGCTTTTAGCTCTATTTCCGTGATTTTAAACTCTTTACGATTAAAAAGAATTAAGCTATCTCATTAATCAGTAAAAGGAAATACTTAAGCCGTCAGGTCTTCGCGCCTAACGGCTTTTTTTATTCTCAAATTATAGCTAATGCTTAATTGCGTCTTTTTTATTTGTGTAATATAATGTAATTAATGTCAGATTATTATAATCCGAAAAAAACCTATGGGCTTTTTGAACCCAATTCTAAAGAGCCCTTTAAATTTAGTCGGTCTAAATTAGACTTGTTTTTAAATTGTCCCCGCTGTTTTTATTTAGACCGTCGTTTGGGAATCAGTCGGCCGCCTGGATATCCTTTTACACTTAATTCAGCGGTTGATGCTTTATTAAAAAAAGAGTTTGACCTTCATCGGGCTAAAGGCGAAGCCCATCCAATGATGAAGCATTATAAGATTGACGCAATTCCTTTTGAACACGAGAAAATGAATGATTGGCGCAATACTTTTGTCGGGGTGAGACATTTACATCAACCAACTAATTTTACGGTTTTTGGCGCGATTGATGATGTTTGGATTAATCCTAAAAAAGAACTGCTTATTGTTGATTACAAAGCCACGGCTAAGCAAGGAGAAATAAATCTTGATGCGCCTTGGCAGATTGCCTATAAGCGGCAAATGGAAATATATCAGTGGCTTTTCCGCCAGAATGATTTTAAAGTTTCTGAAACCGGATATTTTGTTTATGCTAACGGCAAAGCAGATAAAGAGGCCTTTGATAAGAAATTAGAATTTGATGTTTATGTTATTCCATACCAAGGTGATGATTCTTGGATTAACGACGCTTTAATTAAGGCTCACCAATGTTTAATTAGCGATCAAATTCCTCAAGCAGATAAAGAATGCGATTTTTGCGCTTACTATAATACAAGAAAAGAAAACGAATGAACTTAGTTATTGATTTATCCAAAAATGAACCTTGTTTGGTTTTAAGGCGGGAGAGTAAAAAAATAGCCAGCCATCAATGGGCTGGTCTTTATCAATTAAGCGAAACCTTAATTTTAGAGATTGATAAGTTTTTAAAAAAGAACAAAATTAAATTAAAAGAGCTCAAGGAAATTAAAGTCGCGCCTAGTGAACAATCAATGGTCAGCACCCGCATTGCCAAAGCCGTCGCCTTAGGACTAAAAGTATGACTTCTTTAGAAAAATCTATTTTAGCCACGATTGTTTATTATGATGTCTTAGACCGGCCCTTAACCAGCTGGGAGGTTTTTAAGTATTTAATTAAAACCGGGAAAAATCAAAATGATTTGAATAAAGTTTTACAAGTTTTGGAAAATAGCTCGGAGCTGGCTAAATTCATTAATCAAAAAAACGGCTTTTATTTTCTCAAAGGCCGGTTAAAAATCATTAAACAAAGAATCAGGCGCCAAATAATAGCTGATGGCAAATGGAAAAAGGCCAAAAGATTAATTAGATTACTCCAAGCTATTCCTTTTATTCGCTTGGTAGCGGTCAGCGGTTCTTTGGCTATGAATAATTCCAAACAAGATTCAGATATTGATTTATTAATCGTGGCTAAATCTGGTCGGATTTGGACTTGCCGAGGATTAACTACCCTATATCTTCATTTAATCAGGCAGCGGCGCCATGATTCTCTAACTAAAGACCGGCTTTGCCTTAACCATTATCTAACTGATCAATCTTTAACCATTCCTTTTAAAAGTTTGTATAATGCCCAAACTTATGCTCATTTAGTCCCGGTTTGGCAGACGCCATCGTCATTATACCAACGGTTTCAAAAAGCCAATCAATGGATTAATGATGATCTTTATGCTTATCCTATTAGCCAAAAAGGATCTTTGAATAAAATTAAATCTAATCCATATTTTTCCTTAATTAGAAATTTCAGGGAATCCACCCTTGACGGAAAGCTGGGTAATAGGATAGAATTACTTTTAAAGAAATTCCAAGTAAGGCGGATTAAAAAAGATTCCTTAACTTACCAGACGGGCGGCCGAGTAGTTTTTAATGACCAGCAATTAGAATTTCATCCTGATTCGCCCGAAAAAGGAATCCTGGAAAAGTATAATCAGAAAATGAAAGAATTAGGGTTTGAAAAATTAGGCCAGGAAAAAGATTCTGGATTAATTTGACAAAAAAAGTTTTTTTAGTTAAGATAAAATAAAATAGAATAGAGGTAATAAATATTGAATAAGCTAAGCTTATTCTTTGCTTATTATCATCTATTTATCGCATTTATGGAAATTAAACCATTAGCCGATCGAGTGCTCATTGAGCCAATTTCGGTTGAAGATAAGACCGAATCAGGTATTATCCTGCCTGATACAGTTGATAAAGAAAAGCCCGAACAGGGCAAGGTAGTGGCGGTGGGTCCGGGCCGACCTAATAAGCCGATGAGTGTTAAAAAGGGCGATATAGTGCTTTTTACAAAATACGGACCGAGTGAGATTAAACATAATAACAAGGAATATTTAATTGCCAAAGAAGAGGATATTTTGGCAATTTTAGAATAAAAATATGGCAAAGCAAATTAAATTTGATGAACAAGCTAGACGTCAGCTTAAAAAAGGCGTTGATAAATTAACCAATGCGGTCAAGGTAACTTTAGGACCTAAGGGTCGTAATGTAGTTTTAGATAAAGGTTTTGGCTCTCCTGAAATCACTAATGATGGGGTAACTATTGCTAAAGAAGTTGAATTGGAAGATAAGTTTGAAAATATTGGGGCAGAGATTGTTAAAGAAGTAGCCAGTAAAACTAATGATTTAGCTGGCGATGGGACAACCACCGCAACTCTTTTAACCCAAGCTATTGTTACTCAAGGTTTAAAAAATGTTACGGCTGGAGCTAATCCTTTAGCTATTAAGCGTGGTATTGAAAAGGGGGTTGAGGCGGTCATTGAAAGTTTAAAGAAAATGTCTAAGGATGTGGTTGGTAAAGCAGAAATTGCTCAAGTAGCCACTATTTCAGCTGAAGATTCTGAAATCGGCGATTTGATCTCTGAAGCAATTCAAGAGATTGGCAAAGATGGAGTGATTACGGTTGAGGAATCACAGACCTTTGGTTTATCTAAAGAAGCGGTTAAGGGAATGCGTTTTGATAAAGGATACATTTCTCCATATATGATTACTAATTCAGAGAAAATGCAGGCTGAATTTGAAGATCCATATATCTTAATTACTGATAAGAAAATATCCAGTATTCAGGAAATCTTGCCTCTTTTAGAAAAGATTACCCAAAGCGGTAAAAAAGAGTTTGTCATTATTGCCGAAGAAGTAGATGGCGACGCTTTAGCTACTTTAGTGGTTAATAAGCTAAGAGGCACTTTTAACGCTTTAGCTATTAAAGCGCCTGGCTTTGGCGATCGACGCAAGGAAATGTTAGAAGATATCGCTATATTAACCGGGGGCCAAGTTATTTCTGAAGAAATCGGTATAAAAATGGAAAATGCTGAATTAAGTATGCTTGGTCGAGCTCGCCGAGTAATCGCTGATAAAGAAAATACAACTATTGTTGACGGTAAAGGCAAGCCGCAAAAAATAGCTGCTCGAATAGAGCAGATTAGAACAGAATTAGCTCAAAATGATTCTGATTTTGATAAGGAAAAACTACAAGAGCGTTTAGCTAAATTGGCTGGCGGCGTGGCTATTATCAAAGTAGGAGCCGTTACCGAAACAGAACAGAAGTACAAGCAGGCCAAGACCGAAGACGCTTTAAACGCTACTAAAGCGGCTATGGCTGAAGGGATTGTTCCAGGCGGCGGCATAGCTCTAATTAGAGCGCTTAAAGGGCTAGAAGAGATTAAACTTAGAGGCGAACAAAAGATTGGTTTAAGTATTTTAAAGAGAGCCTTAGAAGAGCCCTTAAGACAGATTGCCGCTAATACTGGTCAAGATGGAGCCGTAGTAGTTGCTGAAGTCAAAAAGAAATCTGGAGCTTTTGGTTATGACGCGGCTAAGAATAAATATACTGATTTAATTGAAGCAGGAATTATTGATCCAACCAAGGTAGCTCGTTCTGCTTTGGAAAATGCTGCTTCAGCCGCCGCCATGCTTTTAACTACAGAGGTGGTTATTACTGATAAGCCGGAAAGCAAGGATGTACCAGCCATGCCAGCCGGCGGTGGAATGCCTATGGGTGGCGGAATGCCCGGCATGATGTAAAAATATATATTGGAAATTATAAAAGACCCGACTATATTGGTCGGGTCTTTGGATTTAATACTAGGTTGCAAAATTGGGCTTAAAGAGGTATAATTTTAGTAAGAAAATATTTTAATTAACTCTAAGGCAAATTTGTCTAGGTTTTTGTGTTAATAAATTTAGGTAAATTTGACTTAAAATATTAATATGACCTGGATCATTTTACTACCCCTTGTTTTAGTAGTTTTTTGGGCGATCGGCATTTATAATGTTTTGATTAAGCTTAAGAATAGGACAGATGAAGCTTGGTCAGATATAGATGTTCAGTTAAAAAGACGCTATAACCTAATTCCTAATTTAGTGGAAACAGTTAAGGGTTATGCTAAGCATGAAAAAGAGCTTTTTGAAAATGTAACCAAAGCCAGAACGGCCGCCATGGGCGCTCAAACGCCAGGCGATAAAGCCGAATCAGAAAATATGCTGACGGGCGCTCTGAAATCACTTTTTGCTGTGGCCGAGAATTACCCAGATTTAAAGGCTAACCAAAATTTCTTAGAATTACAGAGAGAATTATCAGATACAGAAAACAAGATTCAAGCCGCTCGTCGATTTTATAATGGCAATGTTAGGGACTTTAACATTAAGATTGAACAATTTCCTGGTAACCTAGTAGCCGGGATGCTGAATTTCAAAAAGCGCGACTTTTTTGAATTAGAAGAAGAAGCGGCTAAAGAGCCGGTCAAAGTTAGTTTTTAAGTTTAATGGCGACACTTTATACTTACAAAGATTCGAATATCCGGAAAACATGGATATTGATTAGTCTGTTTTTGATTTTTATCATTGGTCTGGGCTGGGTTTTTTCTTATCAGTTTGAGTCTCCAGCTATTCTGGTTATCGCAGTTATCTTTAGTTCGGCCATGAGTTTTACTTCTTATTGGTATTCAGATAAGATTGTTTTAGCGATGAGTCGGGCTAAGGAAATAAAAAAACAGGACCATCCAGAATTATACCGCTTGGTAGAGAATCTTTGTATTACGGCTGGTTTGCCTTTGCCTAAAATATATATTATTAATGAAATGGCCCCTAATGCTTTTGCCACTGGCCGCAATTCCAAACATGCAGTTATCGCTGTAACCAGAGGCCTTTTGGAAAAATTAGAAAAGAGCGAATTACAAGGAGTCATTGCCCATGAATTAAGTCATATCGGCAATCGGGATATTTTACTTCAAACCGTAGTAGTAGTTTTAGTCGGTTTAGTTATTTTAATCTCTGATTGGTTTTTAAGATGGACTTGGCTCGGCGGAAGAAGAGGCAACCGAGAAGGTGGTGGGCAAGTCCAAGCGATCATGCTATTGATTGGTATTGCTTTAGCCGTTTTGTCTCCTTTGGTTGCTATCTTAATTCAATTAGCTATATCAAGAAAAAGAGAATTTTTAGCTGATGCCAGCGGCGCTCTATTAACCCGTTATCCAGAAGGATTAGCTCGAGCCCTAGAAAAGATTTCTAAAGATCAGACTCGTTTAAGAGTGGCTAATAAGGCCATGGCTCATATGTATATTACTAATCCTTTTAGGGGTAAGAAGATTAGCAAGTTATTTATGACCCATCCACCAGTCGGAGAAAGGGTAAAAAATTTAAGAGGCATGAAAGTATAAGGAGAGATGTCTGAGTGGCTTAAAGGTATCGCGGGTTCGGCAGGGTATTCACCCTGCCGCCCGGGTGGATACCCGGGCGAATCCATTCATTTTAATATGTATTATGTTTATTTTCTATTGTTGAACAACAATACAATCTATAAAGGTTTTAGCGACAATCTAAAGAGAAGATATAAAGAACATGAGAATGGGAAAGTAAAGTCAACTAGAAACAGACGGCCTTTAAAATTAATTGGCTACGAAGCTTATATAGAAAAGAGTGACGCAAAGAGAAGAGAAAAGTTCTTAAAAACTAACGAAGGTAAAAAATTATTTTACAGACAATATCGTGATGTTTTAAATAAATTAAGGAAGGATGGCTGAGTGGTCTAAAGCGCTTGCTTGGAGAGCAAGTGTGTCAGCGATGGCACCGTGGGTTCGAATCCCACTCCTTCCGCAAATTTACAATTTCCGCATTTTGGGAAGAGATTGCCTCGCGGCTTCGCCGCTCGGCAGGAGCGCTGCGCGCGCCAAAGCCCCATTTTGCAACGGATTGCCACGCTCCGCGTGGCGAAAAGGAAACGGCTTGGTTTTGGATTTGGAAGTTCGAACCAATCTTTTTTAGAAAATCCCGAATCCCTTCGGGATTTTCTTTAGAAGCGATAATTTTGGCTTGGTTTGCGTCTTTTACGAATCGGGCGGCGAGTTCGAACCGATTATTGCTTTTTTGCTCAAAAGCGGACAATTTGTCTTTCAAAACTTGTTTTTGATTGATGAGTTTGTTTTTCGCTTCCTGGTATTCGCGAATATTCAGCGCACTTTCAAGATAAGCGGTCATGAGCTTGTCTAATTTCTCGTCAAGTTTTGAAAGTTCAGCCTCGTATTTTTGAGCAAAAAAGCGAGACGATTGCGACATTGTTTTCTGCTCTTTCTCAATCTCGGCTAACATCCAATCGGCGCAATCGTTGGGCAAAGAAACTTTTTGAAGTTCGGTAGTAAGCTCCGATGAAATTTTTTCTTCGCGTGTAAAAACATTTTGAGAACATTCGTGATTCGGATTTTTCTTGGTGCAGTAGTAGTAAGTGTAAGATTTCCCGCTCGGCTTCACTTTCTCGTCAGCCGTTATGGTGTAGCCGCACTCGCCGCACTTGAAAAATCCACGATAGAGAAAAAATTTCATCTTGTCCGCTTTCTGCGGTTTACTCTTTCTCGCCATAACTTCTTGGCACTCATCAAAAAGTTTCTTTGTGATAATCGGTTCGTGCTTTCCTTCGTAGTATTCGCCGTTGTAGCGGATTATTCCGTAATAAAACGGATTTTGCAGAAGATACTGGAAATTTGAAGTGGAAAGCATTCCGCCTCGCCGCCCGTGCAAACCAAGCCCGTTGATAATCTTTCGGAGATTTTTCAAAGTATGATTTCCGGTGGCATAGGCCTCAAATGTCTTTTTAACCAAAGGAGCCTTCTCTTTATCGAGATAGATCTGCTTTGTTTCTTTATCGTTCAAATATCCAAGTGGGGCCATTTGAGGCCATAACCCCTGCTTCAATTTTTGGCGATGCCCTCTTTTGATATTCTCCGAAAGATTATCAACATAATATTTTGACTGCCCGAACGCGATTGAGAGCATGAATTTTCCTTGCGGTGTCGGATCAAACCAGAAAGTTGGGAATTTTAGCTCTTGAATTACGCCGGTATCAACGAGATAAATAATCTGTCCGCCGTCCACGCTATTTCTCGCCAAACGGTCAGGGTGCCACGCTAAAATTCCCGTAGCTTCGCCCGCTTCAAGTCGCTTCAACATATCGGCAAACATAGGGCGACCAGGTTTCTTGGCGGTCTGTTTTTCAACAATAGTGTCCACAATTTGCACATTCTCTTTTTGCGCCAATTCCCGCAATTCAGAGATCTGGTCGCCAATGCTCCGCACTTGTCGATCTTCGGTATCGGTACTTTTGCGGGCGTAGATGAAAAACTTTCTGGTTTGATTCTTTGTCATAGTGAGNCAGTCAAAATATTAAAATTATCGCTTCCATGTTTCGCCGTAGGCGAAACGAAAAAAGATTGGTTAGCAAAACTTTGTTTTGCTTTTGGCTTCGCCAAAACGAACTTCCAAATCCAAAACCAAGCCGTTTCCTTTTCGCCACGCGGAGCGTGGCAANNNGTTGCAAAATGGGGCTTTGGCGCGCGCAGCGCTCCTGCCGAGCGGCGAAGCCGCGAGGCAATCTCTTCCCAAAATGCGGAAATTGTAAATTTGCGGTACTGTTTGGATGAAATTCTAACCTTTTTCGCCGAGAACCCCGACTGACCACGCGCTCCGCGCGTGGTGGCTCTGAACGAAATCGTACGCTCCCGCCCCGCCGCCGCTCGCATTCGCTCGCCGCCAAGCAAAATACTCTTTTCCTTAATTGAAAAAATTTTTAGAAGGCGCGCAAAAGAAAAAAATGTAAAGAGTATTTTGCTTGGCTCTGCCTCTGTCGAGTCAGGCGGCGGGGCTACGACGCTCGGACGGCTCGGCATTCCTCCCCCAGACCCCCTCCTGCCGAGCCGTCCNCGCTTCGGGGCGGAAATTTTTTCGGCGGCTATCAGATTTATAGTTGCCCTTGCCCCACCACTCCCGTGCGCGGGCAACGGGGAACTCCCTTTATTTACATTTTTGAAATAATTTAGTATCATTTTAGTAGTGATTGGAGATATCACTTATACCTATTTTAATACTACTAAATTATTAGTCAAATGGCAAACATTGCTGACAATGTAAGAAAAGCCCGAAAGAAAGCGGGATTATCGCAGGATAAGCTCGCCCGCGAAGCAGGCGTTGCCTACAATACGGTTGTTAAGATTGAGTCGGGCGAGAACAAGAATCCGACCATTGAAACTTTGCGGAGTATTGCAAAGGCGTTGGATGTTTCCGTTGATGAAATAATCAATTAAAACTATGGGATTATTTTTGAAAACAGTAGCGCAAGCAACAATAGATTTCTACAGCGATCTTGAAGTCTCTGTAGATTGTAGCTTTGCAGATACGACGGACAAAGATGAGCAAGACAAAAGACTCGTTTATCTCGTAGCTTTTTATTACTCAAAAACACTTTATAACATCAGTAACGCTCCGGGTGCAGAACCTCTTATGGAGTATGTCCAAAATATTTATGACACTTGGAAAGCTGATTTCAAAAATAATCCCAAACAAGATTATCGTCCTAAACTACTAGAGCAGTACGCCTATCTTGTAGATAAACGGGACGCAAAAATTACAAAGTCGTTTCGCGCTGACTTGAATGAGAGCCGTCGTGGCACTTATTCAATATCAACAAAAATCCCGACCCTTGAGCCAGATAGGTATAGTCCTCCGTCGGTTGTGGCTCTCATTCAATATACCCTCAATAATTTACATGAGCCAGCACAGACGATATTTTTGGTGATGACACTCGGTGCAATGAATCACTACTACCGAGAACAAGGCAACCACACATCAATGAATCAAATCATGGATGCTCCAGAGTACGGAATACGCGGAGCGTCGCAGTTGTTGGAAGGATTAAGTAATCAATAGAAATATGTACGACATTCAAACAAGATACGGAGCATATAAAAGAGGAGTGATCTATTTTACTATTTACTCCGCTATTCTTTTCTTTGTTACTCCTGCGGAATTTTTACAACTGAAAACAATTTTGTATTTTCTTATTGGCTATGCAGTAAGCGGAGCCGTTGCAGTTTTGTTTATGTCTTTACAACACAAGATAGAAAATAAGTTAAACCCGAATTTTTGGATATTAAACATCCTAATTGATATTGTTGGATATTTTGCTTACACCTATGTACTGTTTTACCTATTTTTCTAAACTAAGCTTATGAACTCAATGAAAGAAAAATTTGATAAAAAATTTCCTGAAGCAAAAATGCTTCGGGAAATGGAGCTGAAACGCACATCGCGGAATATCTACAATCAGTCTTCTTTCGGAAAGGCAACCTCTGTGGTTTACCTCATTGTTGCTTTAGCAAGCATTTTTGTATATTGGAAATTTTTTGAAGTGAACATTTTTTTTTCAATTCTCTACGGTCTAATCACGTGGTTTGTTATCACTTATATTTTTGACAAAATTTTCATTAAACTGTTTGGAGTGGAAAAAGCTGTAAGAAAGGCCAACGACGAGGAAATAGAGGCCTCCGGAAAACAACTTGAGGAAACTCTGAAAGAAAAAGGTAAATCAATGGATGATTTTTTGAAGTAAATTTATGGCAAGATCAAATCGAGAAAAACTCAAAGAACTACAAGCTGCTCTCGAACAAGTTGAGCAGAAAGCGCAACAGGTAGAACAAAAGCTTGACGAAAGCCAAGTTTTTCTCGATCAAATTTCCCAACATAAAACAAGCGCGGAGCAATGGCGCGGTGAAATTGAAACAATCAAAAATCAGTCGTCTGAAGCTATCGGTGAAATAAAGACTCTAAAAGAAGAAATTGAGGAAACAAAGGATGAACTCACCGAAAAGCTGAACACTGTTGAAGTAAAGAAAGAGGATATTGATAAATTTTTTATCAAGATTTTTGGCGAAAAAAATGAGCAAGGGAAACGGACTGGCGGGCTTAGTGTAAGATTGAGTGAAAAAGAAAAAGAAGCCGATACTTTTCTTAATGCCCAAGAGAAGAGATACAAAGAACTGTTTGAAAAAATTGAATCTCTATTGCCGGGTGCAACAAGCACCGGCCTTGCTCAAGCATATTACGACCAGAAAATCAGTTATAAATGGCCAGTTATAATTTGGGCGATTGTTTTTATTCTGGCATTGGTAGGCGTATTTATAACTGGTCTATTGAGCTATGAAAATGGCGTTAAACTTAGCTTTGAAGAACTTCTGAATGTTGAGCAAGCGACATCAAAATTGATCGCGCGGATACCTTTTTTCTTTGCGCTCATTTGGTTAGCGGCGTTTAGCTCCAAACAATACAGACAAAACAAGAGATTGGAGCAAGAATACGCCCACAAAGAAGTGTTAGCGAAGTCCTATCAGGGCTACAAACGAGAGTTAGAGTCGCAAGGAAAAACTGCAACCGATAAGGAAATTATTGGTGCGTTACACAAAGTTTTAGTTGCAACAATAGCAAAAAATCCTAGCGAAATTATGGATGACGGGCACAAAGAAGATACACCGTCTATTTGGACCAAGCCACTTAGCTTAACTATTTTTGGAAAAAATAAAGACGAACAAAAATAATTGAAATATGAAACTCATCACACTAAACATTTGGGGTGGAAAAGTATTTGACCCGCTCATGGACTTTTTTAGAAAGCACGCTGAAGATACGGACATTTTTTGTCTACAAGAAGTCTTTGATAATCCGCCTCACATCAAAAGTAAAGTACAGCATGATAAAAAACAGGATATATACAAAGACATTGAAAAAATACTCGTGGATTTTGACGGCCACATGGCTCCCACGCAAGAAGGAGAAGAAAGTTTGTGCATGTTTATCAATAAGAAATTTGGCGTCCATGAAATTGCGGATACCTATGTTTATCGGTGGAAAAATGCAATGGAGGGCAATGACCCCAGCACTTACGGAATAAATGTTCAATATGCAAAGTCCAACAAAAATGGAAAGGACTACATGGTCTGCAATTTGCATGGACACTGGACGCCAAATTTCAAGGGCGACAATCCGGCGAGACTAGAACAATCAAAAAATATCAAAAAGTTCTTGGATGATTTTGGGGGCGCAAAAATTCTTTGTGGAGATTTCAATGTTGCGCCTGATACAGAAAGCATGAAGATTTTAGAAACTTCCATGAGAAATTTGGTTAAGGAATACAATGTACCCACGACGCGAAGCCACTACTACACGAAAGAACACAAATTTGCGGATTACATTCTAGTCTCGCCGGAAATTAAGGTTAAGAAATTTGAGGCGTTGGAAGATGTAGTTTCGGATCATTTGCCGCTTTTGTTAGAATTTGAATAGCCGCCGAAAAAATTTCCGCCCCGAAGCGAGGACGGCTCGGCAGGAGGGGGTCTGGGGGAGGAATGCCG
>NYYU01000003.1 GCA_002685955.1 Parcubacteria group bacterium
AATGCTTCAAAATTATAAAAATACTCCTTGATAATCTCTCCCCTTACTCCCAATGCAATAATGAAATCATTAAAGCCAAAGTACGAATAAATCTTCATAATATGCCAGAGGATCGGCTTGTTTCCAATATAAACCATCGGTTTGGGAATCACCTCTGCCATTTGCCCCAGACGTGTTCCCCAACCACCTGCTAAAATGACTACTTTCATAGGTTCCCCTTCCTTATATTCAATATTTTTAGGAAATCAAAGTTCTGAGTAATCCATAATCAACGAACAATACGAAAAAATAAATAGTGCAAATAGAATATATGTTTTCGTAAGAAACATAAGTGGTACTTTTTAATACACTTTCATTATTCTAACAGAAAAATGGAATATAGACCTGATTCTTCTTTGACCACTCTATATCTGCGTTGCATATACTGTCGAAAATCTGTGCTTTGCATAAGGAAATCTTCGCAAACAGATACAAAATATTTTGCACCCCTTTGCCGTAGATCTTCTATTCTGGCAATAGCCTTTTTCGTCTTCTCCGGGTCATTCCCCGGCAGGCCAAGACTCCATCCTTTGCGGTGAGAATAATAATGAGTTGCATGTCCATCAGGTAGACTAGTGACAATGAGATCTTTTTTGTCTGTCATTTGTTCTATTGTCTTTGCAAGCACAGGAATATGTCTGTAACCGCGTGGTACAGTATAAGCATATCCAGCATAACGGCCTATCAATACAATTAAAAATATAATACACATAATCAGTGCAAATCTGTTATGCAAGAAAATCATCTCTTTGGACGCATACTGCCAGATCCATACTATTGTTATGGCAGCAAAAATAGACATAATCGGCAAGAAGAATAAATTATAATAAAGTTCGTCTATGTGTGTGCAAAATACAATCATATAGACAACTGTACCAGCCAGCCAGGACCATAATATTGTTCCCTGCTTGGATTCAGTCTTCAGAAAAAGTCCAAATAGAAACAGAGTAAATCCCACAGGAGTCAACATCGGCATCCATCCAAGTTCAAACACCTTTATTAAATACTTTGGTGAAATGAGCAAACTGGGACGCAACCAGTATGAAATTTTAAAAGCATGAGCTCCATATTCCGAATCAACCTTGTGTACGCTACCTGCATGTATATACCATAAAATTACCGGGATTAATACTATCAAAAGATATGCCCATGATCGTACCTTAAATAAGAAACTCAAACGCTGACGCTGCCATATCATAGCCAACAAGGGGATGCAAATACAAAAAGATTGAATCTTTGTAAGTAATGCCATCATGGCAAAAAGAGCAGATACCCAGAAAAACCTATCCTTGTCGCCTACAGACCATAGATACATGAAATAGAGTGCGCCTATAAAAAAGAATAGCATCTCAAAGTCAGGCATAAAAGCCCTGCTATAAATCAATCCAAGAGGAGAAATGGAATAGATAACAATCGTAATCAGGGCCGTTCTTTCTTCAAATAATTTTCTTACCAAATTAAATAGAAAGATTACCGAACCCGCAAAAAACGATATACTGATCAAACGGCCTATCCACTCGTGTACTCCACCACACAATACATAGAACACAGCGGCAATAAGATTCATTAAAGGAAATTCTAATACAAGATATCCCGGACCAGGTCCTAGAAAGTCTACCTGTGGATAAAAGAAATTAAACCCGTTGGTATAAAAATTCCTTGCAATCATTGCCGTCTGAATCTGCCTGGTAGCGGTTCCTTCCAGGATAGGCATATTTATATTTACCAATCTTATAGCGACACTAAGAAAAAGTAACACTAGAAAGACCTTATTTTCTTTAAAGAACTTATTCATGCTTTTGCCTGATACTTTTTTGCTATACTCACTAATATTTAAATATTAGTCTCTCCTGAGGAACAACACAAAAGGAGATATCTCGATAGTGGTATCACACATCACAAGCTGAAATCGTTTTCTATGGATAAGAATTATCATTAAATTCTCAAGTATAGGTAACGAACTTTTATGGTTGCCAGTTATAAATACATTACCAAGCTAACGGGGCCTGAAAGTCTTTCAGCATACATCAAATGTATCAGAGAATTCTTTTTCCATACCCCTCGTCCTAATGAAATATGCCAGTTTCGCAAAAAAAACAAGCGGACAACTAAGACCATAGAATACTACAAGTATGTACGGCAAGTTAAACTCAAAAGATGCTATTGTAAATTCAGGAATAAATAAATTAAAGATTGCCACTAAGACTATACTATTCATTATAGTAGGATATGTACACAATTTATGAAGCAATGAAAATAGATATCGTGGAGCTGACAACCTTACCTCACTCTTTTCCCCACCATCAATCTTCTTTACTTTAACTGAAGATGCCTTTTTTATAGCAGAAACAAAGACGTTATATTTGCATTCCGAGAAAACACTTATAAGCGTAACTGACACGGATGCTGAGAATGCAAATACTATTGGAAGAATATTTCCACTGCATCTTAAAATCCCCAGACCAATACAAAAGAAAACACACGGATGAACAATATAGTTTGAAACATAGTCTAAATATCCACCTGTCATACTGCTTAGCTTCTTATACCTTGCAAGCTGTCCATCGACAGCATCTATGACATAATATAGCTCCAGAATCAATGCTCCTATAAAAAAATAAATCGGTATAGCGGTAGCCAGCAATATGCAAGAAGTCATACCAGCGACTATTGAGAATAGAGTTATCTGGTTTGGTGTAATACTGGTATGCAAGAGCAGTCTAACAATCCGGATGGATATCTTGTGCGTAACATAACGCGGGTAAACTGGGAGTTTCTCATAGTTACCCTTAAAACAAATCCTCTTTAACTCATCTATAGATTTTGTCAAATCTTCGCCTGCCAAGAAATATCTTTGTAAAATACTAAACTTGGATATCTAAAGCTTATCGCAAAAAAACTTAGATTATCATATTCCCATTAACTCGAAACCAGAGAGTTTGTCTTGTAAATGTCGATAACTTTAGTTACGCGCTATCAAGGGATAACAAATATTCCATCCTGGTCATTCTTCGCATCATCAGGACTACCAGCATCAGTTTCAAGAGTATAATCTCTTGCCTCATTTGCTCCTATTTACTAATTCTATTTTGCGGTAACATCACCCTTAAATCTAAATGAATAAATTTTAGATCTCAAAACATCATAAATTAATGTAAAAACTTTCTCTCTGCGTTGAACATTAATTAAAACAGGGATGCACACCAGAAGAAAACAAGATATCTTTGAAAGAGACGTTAAAATTGGATCAGGAAAGTTCAAGATTGCATCTATCCATAAAATATTTATCAAAAAATAAATATAAAATACCATTATCTCAAAATAAAATCTTATAATATTACGCCACTCCATAATGTGACCTGATGCAAAAGTAAATACTATTAAAAAGAATAAAAAATATGATATAGACGTACCTAAGGCAACACCAATTATTCCCAAACCCATTGTGATAAACAAATAATTAAAACCCATGCATACGGCAACCATAATCCCGTAAAGTGGAATTAGTAATTTTTGTTTATCAATTGTAAATAATAATGCCGATGACATTTGATTCACAGTCATAAAAAAATATCCAAGAACTAAAATCTTCATAACATCAAGTCCCTCCTTAAATTGAGGTAACAATAAAAGGACTAATGGCTGAGTCAGGAAAATAATAACACCTATGAAGATTGGCATCAGGCGACTTATATAATACGTTGGTTGCAATATCATATTTTTTACATCCTTAATATTTTTTGTGGCACCATACTTCTCCTGCATATGTGGAAAAATTACCGTATGAAACAATCTTGGCAACACACCAATCTGTTGAACTACCATAATGCCTATTGTATAAAAACCCAACTGTTCGATCCCAATCATCTTACAAATCATTATTTTGTCAACGTTAAGGAATGTACGAAAGAGTATATTCGCCAAAAGCACAGCACAGCCTATTTTAATCAGATACCATATTTGAACCCAATCAAGGTTAATAGTAAATCTAATATCCGCCCATCTTTTTGCAAAATAAAAAGACAAGACGTTAGCTATTACCATCCCTGAGGCAAATCCTTTTATGCCAAAAAGGTATGCACCTGGTAGTGCAAGCATTGAAATTAATAAAGCATTACTAATAACCACTTTACTCAGCACAGAAATTTGCTTCCTTGCCCTTAAAATATTGAGAATCAGGTTATATAATTGTGACACAATAACCAATACTGCAATGATCTTCACGCAAGTCCTCAATAAAGGATCTGTAAACACGAAGAATGAAAGCAACCATATTACAATAGCACCTGTTACACCTGCAACTATAAGATATGAAAATGTAGCATCCTCTAACCGCTTGGCCTTCCCAACTTTCTTTGCCCCGATACATTGAGGTATTTCTCGAAGAAGCGCATTATTTATACCCAGGCCTACGTACATCCCATATGTTAAAACCATAGTCAAAATTGCCCAGTATCCGGCCCCGCTAACACCTAAGAATTTCTTAGAAAACACGCTCACAAAAAAGCCTATAGCTATAGCAACATAACTGGCACTAGAGTACGTAATAGTATCATCTATAATACGTTTTTGCGCCATAAGCAGCCTCTTATATTCACGGCAGATTTCACTTATTTACTCAGATTTATTTCTGGAAAACATTAACACTCTTTTCTACGTCTGACCGTATTCTTCTTGGCATATTTACCTGTATAATAGTGGTTTTATGCTATCCTTAAAGATACCCTTTGCTTCCTCTAAATCCTCAGGATAATCAATCTCTATCCTGGGATGGGGGTTTGAGTACGCAAGGGTAAGCGGGAATCTCTCCTTCTTCAATTCCATTAAAACATCAGTCAAATATGCATTCAGTCTGCCCTGCTTTAACACCTTTTCGATTGTATCAAAGATTTTCTTATTGGCCATCTTATCGATCTTCAGAATTCCTGTAAATTCACCTGTTGCTTTCTCCAGTTCTATATTCTTACCCATCTTTACAACCATGTTATTTTTTATAATAACCTTGGAATCTTCTTCATCACATTTCTTTTCCTCTACGCAGACAACTATATCACCCTTCTTCTCAATACACTCTTTCAGGATATCGGGATGGTATAAGGAATCACCCGTAATAAAAATGAAACCGTCATTCTCTACGTGGAATCTACTCAACCATACTGATGGCAATATCCCAGACACCTGATAAAAGGGGTTATATACAAAAGTTGCCTTACCTTTCAGTACCGTTTCAACCTTGTCATAACAATGCCCCGTGGTGACGACTATATCTCTGATGCCATGCTTATATAAAATATCAACGGAGATTTCTACCAGGCATTTACCATCTATTTTCAGTAGACATTTGTTATTTCTCTCTGTAGCCTTTCCTAATCTGCTACCCATCCCCGCTGCAGTTATGATGGCCTTCATCCTGTTTTCTCCCTTACAAAGGAAATTATCTGATCAATGTTTATTATCTTTAATCCAAAGTCCTTCGCAGTTTGAAATAGATACTCTCTGGATGCCATGTTTCCATCCAGATCAAGTATCTCAAGGTCAACTGCAACTGCGGGTTTGATCCCTGCCAGCTCAACTAATTCGACCCCAGCTTCGGTATGCCCTTGTCTTTCAAGGATTCCACCTGAGACGGCCTCAATAGGTATAACATGCCCCGGCTTTCGCAACTCATCTGATACTGCTCCCGGCTTTGCTAATATGTTCATAGTTAACGACCTGTCTCCGGTTGAACTGCCCGAACCACCGGCAGCGGCATCGACCGAAACCATCATTCGTGTTTTATTAGCCTCCGTATTTTCCCCGGATGTTCTCTGGGGAGGGATACCCAGTTCCTCACATCTACCACGCTCACAAAAAGCTGCAATAAATGCACCCCTTGCATGTGTCACCATAAAATTAATCATTTCTGGTGTTACTTTTGCTCCCGCGCAAATAAAGTCACCCTCATTCTCTCTCTTAATACTATCCAGCACTATAACAATCTTGTTGTTCCTAATATCCTCAATTGCTTCTTCAACGCTATGAAATTGCATATCCTCACTATTTGCCAATGATATTTACCTCCCTTTCATACAAAAAATTTAACCCATATAAATAACTAACTATGGGTATTTATAAGTAATCCATTCCCTATTCATATTTGCTAGAACATCTACAAACATATAATCTTTGTTACAATTTTTTTCACTGTCCCTATAAATCCTAATTGTACAATCCTGGCCTTTATATGATAGGCCCTCTTTATTACATACTTTTCTACCTTAACTTTAAATGGCAATATCCTTCTAAGCTTTAACTCCGTATCTCTCTTTAACTTTAGCAATTCTTCGTCTGAAAAATCAGTCAAATTCACTAAAAATTTATCTGCGTTATTTCCTAAAAGGGAAAGATAAGTATCTTCATCATACTTTATTCTGTTTTTCTCTCTAGCCCAGCCATATAAAGGAGTTCCTGGATATGGCGTGCTAAAAAAGAGCACCGTGCTTCCCAACTTCATCTCTTTTATAAAATTTACTGTATCTGCAATACTTTCTCTATCCTCCCCAACATAACCGAACATAAATGGAGTTTTTAATTTGAGGTCTACTTTACGTGTCAGCTCTATAGCCCTCTTTGCCTGCTCAACAGTGACACGTTTATCCATGTTATCCAAAATCTTCTGGCTTCCTGATTCTATTCCATAACTTACAGAGATACAATTAGACTGTCTCATTAATAGCAGCAATTCCTCATCAACAAGATCTACCCTACCGGTACATTCCCAGGTAATATCTACTTTCCGTTCTATCAAACATCTTGCAAAAGATTTTACCATCTTTGGGTTTGCCATAAATAGATCTGCTAACATCTGAAAATGTGTGCTTTTGAATAGTCTATTGAATTCAAGAATCTCNTCGACCATACTATTGGCTGTACGATTAACAACCTTATTACCAAAGCTTCTTGAACAATATTCACAACGGAAGGGACATCCCCTGACTGCCGAAATCCATCCTGTTCGTATACCCCGATCAAGATATGCGCTAGAATGCTTTATATATACAGACATATTTATTAAGTCCCAAGCGGGACGAGGTAAAGAATCTATATCTTTTATTCTTTCCCTGGGAGGTGTTCTATTGATATTACCTTCTTCATCCTTAAACCAAAGACCTTTTATATTAATAAAATTCTTGCGTTCCTTAATATTCTCAACTACCTCTGCTACAGTCAATTCCCCTTCATCAACTACTATTACATCAACTGCCGAGTTTTCCAACAATGTCCTGGGGCAGGAAACTGAGATGGCATTACCTACCATAATGGGTATGTTTGGAAATTTCTTTCTTACTTTCCCGGAGAAATCCTTTACAAAATTATAAGCTGTTATAATAGCACTTATTCCTATACAGTCATAAACATGAAATCCTTCTATTCTCTTTTGTAGCTCATCCTCAGAAAGAGGTCCAGCGGTCAGGTCCAACACCTCTATCTGATGCCCTTTTTGCCGCAGGTAGCTACTTAAGTAGCAAATACCTATTGGNGGTTTAGATGCATCCCTTGCCGGTGGATAAACTAATAACACTCTCATCCGTACAGCTCCTTTTTAAAGAGAGCTACCCTTACCACCTCTATAAAGTTCTTAATCAATACTAACTTACTCGGCACTCTAACAAATAGCCTCCAACATCTAACCGGATTGAAATAAAACTTTCTGAATGCCATGGTTCTCAGGTTGCTCAATATTTCATCCGAAACGGCACTCATGTTTACACTTACCTTTCCAACCGTTGAGAATTGTCTCTCTACATTAAACCCCTTCTCTTCTGCCTGACGATAAAGCTCTATCCCAGGATATGGAGTAGCTATTGCAAAAACAGCAGTATGGAGTTTTGATTCAGCCGCAAAATTTATAGTTTCACGCATCTCTTTCTCTCAACACCCGTACAATTTCAGTGCTGTCATTAATAATTTCATACGGGAGTTTCTCCAAGTCGAAGAGAATTCTTCATTTGAGGACCCACCGTGATCCGAAGTTAAAATAAGAAGTGAACGCAAAAGGATGCAGAGACTATGTAAACCTCATAAGACGTTAAACAAAGCTGATGAGAAAATGTCAAATATTAGAAAGCGTCTCCTTATCGGAACAACACTGTTTACGTCAAGTGAAAACAATTAAAGTATCCACCCGCAATACAGGTGGCTTTGGATTAGCCCCGATAAGGGGATAAAATTATTGCCATTCGAACATAGTTATAGAAGTTGTTTTATTTAGCTTCATAAGTGCATTATATGTGAGTTCAAATGCCACCCTTGATTATTATAGCTTTTACCATATAGCCTTTTAATTAGCACGTATAATAGACACCGCAAAGTTCATTACGATTTACTGGCAACCACAATCACAGCAAAGCCTTTATTACCGCCTGCAAATATATTCTGAAAAAGCAAAAGCCTTGACAGCAGTTTTGAGATTGGCAGAATTTCCAGTATCCGTCCGAAAATAGTATTGTCATATGGATGCTCATAGGAACTTCTGAGAGTATTCTCATCAAGCAAACCCTCCTCAAGCATTCCATCATCTCTATTCTTCAATTTATATAAGTAGTTCATAAGAACCCTTGCATAATATAATACTGGAAAACCAAACATCTTCCTGTTTCGTATTTACCCAGTTTTAACAGCACGAATGTAAGAAAATATTCCCCACTTTTTCTTCAGAACCTTAATATTTTTAAATCCTGCTTCAGTTAACAATAGCTCCAATGGAACTTTCATATTGTCCCTTATCTCCTTAACATGATATCTTGATAAGCCAATCAGTTTACCTAAAAGGGTGCTGGGCTTGTCAACATCCACGGTAACCAGTTCGCCACCTTTCTTTAAGACCCTGTACATTTCATTAAAAGCCGC
>NYYU01000004.1 GCA_002685955.1 Parcubacteria group bacterium
AAAAGCTTTTTTGCTCTACGAGTTGAAACAACTCTTGCCTGACGTGGAGATAGTGGGTTTTGATATCTCAAAACACGGTATGTATGATGCAAAGGAAGAAATTAGAGACAACCTTTTTCAGCATAAAGCCCAGGATCAATACCAATGGGAAGACAACTGTTTTGATCTGGTCATATCATTGGGGTGTTTGCATAATCTACGTATTTTCGATTTGGAGGCTGCAATAAAAGAAATCGAACGGGTCGGAAAGAACAAATATATTATGGTTGAAAGCTATCGGAATGAACAGGAGCTTTTTAACTTGCAATGCTGGGCGTTGACTGCTGAATCATTTTTTGATTCGGAAGAGTGGATCTGGTTGTATAACCATTTCGGGTATACGGGTGATTACGAATTCATATATTTTGAGTAATAATCCACAGATTTCGCAGATTGACGCAGATAAAAAACAACTTTTTTAGCTCTCAGTTATGGACTACTAATCTCTTAAATGATTGGACTAAGCACATCTTATTTATGCAATGAAAGGGCTGTCTGTTTATGAATCAGTTTTAAAGACAGTGGAATTAGGTTTTGAACTTATTGAGTTAGGTGCTGCTCACGAGTATGAGGATAATGCTTTGAGCACTTTGAGGAAAATAAAAAATTTCCCTTCTGTTAGCTTTACCGTTCATACTTTGTTCCCGCCATTGCGAAAAAGGGTATGGTTTAATCCAGCAGACGGTTTGAGCAAGATAAATAAAGAAATAATAGACGGTTTATTCGAATCGGCATCGATCGTTGATGCTTTATTGATAAGTATACATCCTCCCGTTTTTAATGAGATAAAATTGATGGATGTGAATTTGTCCAATTTCCACAAACTGGAGATTGGGAAGCCTAATGATTCAAATGAAAGCAAAGGCAACGTTTTTCAATTAATGTAATATATATCCAGGAAAACGGAAATTAAAAAACGAAGACAATAATTGAAAATGTTGGTGCTGTCAATTCACAGCTAATTGAGTCGTACCCTTACACGAAAGATGATTATTTTGTATTATTTGAAAAATTTCCAGATGCCGGTATGCTCTTGGATGTAGGATACGCATTGCAAGCTGGCAGTCTTAATGAGCTTGTGGAAATGGATGGAAAAGTATTTGAGCTTCATCTGCATGATATTGGTTATATATCTGATAATAAGCTAAATGCTCACTTTTCGATAAGGAGTTCTGAGTTTTTTGATCCTTTAAAAGAAATTGTTAAAAAAGATTCTATGGTTAGTGTTTTTGAGTATGGAACTAATGTAACGGAAGAAGAAATACTAAAGGAAAAGGAATTGCTAGAGATATTTATGGCAAATCCTACTTGATTATGCACATAAAACAATATAATAATGAAGTCCTCTATGCTGAAAATGGAATTGTTAAAGTTTGTAGACAGGACATAGACCGTTTGAAAGAGATGTCAAATGATAATGAACGAAAGAGGATAAGATTGTGTACTCACAAGGATGTTGACGATGAAGTTCATGAGATGCTCATTGTTCATGCTAAAGATACTTACGTGAGACCACATAAACACGTAAATAAGATCGAATCATTTCATGTGATTGAAGGAAAAGTTGATATTGTTCTTTTTAAAGAGGATGGAGGTATAATGGATGCTGTTCAGATGGGTGATTATTTATCTGGATACGATTTTTACCACAGAATTTCATTTCCCTATTATCATACTCTGATCATAAGGTCAGACGTCCTTGTATTTCATGAAACGACAAATGGGCCCTTTAAAAGGACAGATACGATTTTTCCAGTCTGGGCTCCTGATGAAAAAGATTTTTCTGGTCAAAAAAGATTTATGAAAAACTTGACCGTGCAAGTAGATAACTTGTTGTCTAAAAGCGAAAAAGATGTTTAAGTGTTAGTGGAGAACAAATAGTTTGTCAAATTATCAGCGTGATACTTGTCGGCTTTGTCAGAGTAAGAATTTAGAAGTTGTCTTGTCGTTGGAGCCAACTCCTCTTTGCGACGCCTATGTACTTGCTGAGCGTCTTAAAGAAGTTCAAGAAACCTATCCGTTAGATCTTTATCTATGCCGAGATTGTGGGTATGTTCACCTGACGTATGTCGTCGACCCAGAGAATATTTACACGGACTACCTCTATGTTACTACAAGTTCAATGGGACTGGCAGACCACTTCCAATTGTACTCAAAAGAAGTACTGCGGCGTTTAAACCCCATATCTGATTCACTTATAATCGACTTGGGCAGTAATGATGGTACATTGTTAAGTTTTTTCAAAAAACAAGGCATGCGTGTATTGGGAATAGAACCGGCCCGGGAGATTGCGACAAAAACTACAAATTTAGGAGTTGAAACTCTGCCGGAATTTTTTACAAGTGAAATGGCCGATAAAATTGAAGAAAAATATGGTTTTGCTAAGATAATTACTATTAATAACTTGTTTGCAAATATTGATGATTTAGATGATACGGTCGAAGGTGTTTGTAAACTCCTTTCTCCTGATGGGGTTTTCGTCATGGAATCTTCCTATTTGGGAGATATGATTAAAAATATGGTTTTTGACTTTATTTATCATGAGCATTTGTCCTATTTTTCAGTGAAACCACTTTTGAAATTTCTCGATCGCTTCAATATGGAGTTGATAGACGTTCAGCGCGTTCCGACTAAGGGAGGTTCTCTACGTTACTATATACAGAAGAATGGTGGTCCAAGAGCTGTTTCTGCATTCGTTGACGAAATGGTTGTATATGAAAACGATCATAGACTGGATCTCGTTGAAACATATGAAACCTTCTCAAATGAAATAAATGCTAGAAAGTCGGATTTAACTAATATGATAAGTAAGCTCCAGAAAGAGGGAAAAACCTTTGCGGGATTTGGAGGGTCGGCTACGACAACTACACTTATGTATCATTTTGATTTATGTGACAAAATTGAATATATCGTTGATGATAATCCTGCGAAACATAACACCTATAGTCCCGGTTGCCACATTCCCGTGTTATCGTCCGAAGAAATATATGAGCGAAAGCCTGGCTATGTGATTATGTTTGCTTGGAGGTATTTCGAGCCTATCACGAAAAAACATCAGAGATTTCTGGATCAGGGTGGACATTTCATTGTACCTCTCCCGGAATTAGAGGTTATATAGTCTTAAATTAAAAGGTCTCTATCTAATCATTCGCTATCATAAACTATTTTGAATTATCTCAGATTGTGTCTTTGCAATGTCAGAATACGGAAATAAAAGAATGATGGGTTTTTGCAGAATAGAGAAACACTTTGATTGAAGTAATCATTTAGCATTTGTGGATTTATGAAAAATAATATAATGCATAATATCTCATGGTGGAGAACTGAATTTGGCGAAGAAGAGGTTCAGAGAGTTTCTGACTCTATTTTCAATGAGAATATTAGCCAGGGAGCTGTTACCGAAGAATTTGAAGGTCTTATTGCGGAGGCTTTAGATGTTCCTTTTGTCGTCGCGACAACAAGTGGTACAGCGGCATTGCTCATGGCACTCATGGCATTGGGTGTCCAACGTGATGATGAGGTGATTATCCCCAATCGAACATGGATTGCGACTGCTCATGCAGCATTAATACTTGGGGCAAAGGTTGTGTTGGTTGATGTATTACCTGATATTCCAATTGTGGATGTCTCTCAGTTAAAACAGAAAATTACTTCCAAGACAAAGGCTATTATACCTGTTCAACTTGGTGGACGATCAGTGAATATGGAGGAAGTCTGGAAAGTTGCAAAGGAGTATGGATTGTTTGTTGTTGAGGATGCTGCCCAGGCCCTGTTTGTAAAGAATTCAAAGGGGTACCTTGGAACATATTCAGACGCGGGTTGCTTTTCGTTATCAGTGGCAAAACTTATCTCGACAGGGCAAGGAGGTTTTGTTGTAACAAGAAACAAAGAAACATACGAAAGGCTGAAGCGTATTCGAACCCATGGAGTTGACAGTGTTATCGATGTTACCTATACTCAGATGGGATTTAATTTCAGATATACTGATATACAGGCTTCAATTGGTATAGAACAGCTCAAGCGTGTTCCGAACCGAATCTCACATATTAAAGCGGTATATGAGAAATATAAAGCCGGGATTTCTGGAATTCTATTTCTTAAATTAATTCCTGTGGATGTTACTCAAGGAGAGATACCTCTATATGTAGAAGTGTTGTGCAAAAGACGGAAAGCATTAATAGACTTTCTCAGTTCGCATGGGGTCCAGACACGTCCCTTTTATCCTGATCTGAATTTAGCTGGTTATTTGGAAAGCACTGAAGACTTTCCAAACTCAAAGGTATTTGGTGAGGAGGGGTTGTTTTTGCCATGCGGGCCGAACCAGCCCTTGAGAAATATTGAACGTGTTATTGAGTTCTTAGATATTTTTGGAAAGGAAGGCAAATAAAATAGCTAGAACAATTAATAAATTGATGTTTGTTGTGCCTAATAGCCGTTGGTTTGGTAAGCGGTGTTGGCTATGGATTACGCCTGCAATTCCATTACTTGTGCCAATTTTAAAGAAGTATGGATTAGAAATTCAAGTCCTGGAAGCAAATATTGACAATTTAAATCGAGACCAGGTTAAAGAACGAATAAAATCATTCAAGCCGGATATTGTTGCAATTACAAATTTGTCTCTGGAATACTGGAGACAGGCGCACGAATCTGTCAAATTGGCAAAAGAAGTGGATCAAAGTATTATTACAATTATGGGTGGTGTACATCCTACAACATTGCCATATAAAGTAATGGAGGATCTGAACGTTGATTACATCATCTTATCTGAGGGAGAGGAACGCCTTCCTGGATTTCTTGACATCATTCAGTCTGGAGAACCTGATTTTTCAAGGATGGATGGTGTTGGATACAGAGAAGGGGGGAAAATTATAGTGAAAGAACCCACTGGCTTCATTGAGGACCTGGATGCATGGGACCTCCCAGACTATACCGTTTTTGATTGGGAAACGGTCATGAATTTTAAACAAAAATCAGTAGTAGGTTTAGGTACGCGACGTACCCCTGTTGGAATGGTTCTTACTTCAAGAGGTTGCCCTTTTAAATGTTGCTTTTGTGCGGGGATGCTTACGATGGGGAGAAGTGCAAGGTTTCGCAGCGCTGAGAATGTTTTGAAAGAAATCGACATGCTTGTTCAAAACTATGGGATTAGAGAACTTGTTATTACGGATGATGAGATGTATACGGATAGGGGACGAGCTGTGAATATCATTCAAGGAATTAAGGATAGAAATTATGATTTAATCTGGAAGAACACAAACCTGGCTGCCTGGAGAATGGATTATGAATTAATGAAATTGATGAAGGAGAGCGGATGTTATCAGATTACCATTTCTCCCGAATCTGGAAGTAAAAGGGTTTTAACTGAGATCATTCATAAGCCGGGAGATGAGGAACAGTGTAAGGCTGTAGCGAAATGGTGTAAGGAACTGGACCTGGAGCTTGAGGCGGATTTTGTCATAGGGTTTCCTGGAGAGACTTGGGAAGAAATACGTCAGACCACGAATTTGGGTGAGGAATTGGATGCGGATGCCGTTAAGTTTGCCATTGCCACTCCTTTTCCCGGTACGGAGTTATTTAGAAAAGCCGTAGAAAAAAGTTATTTGCCGGAAGACTTTGATTTTTATAGAGACGATGCATTGGGTTTTGCCCATGGTGTAATAGAAACGGAAGAATTTACAGTTCAAGAACTGGAGATGCTCAGGTGCTTGGAATGGGATAGAATAAACTTTAAGACACAAGCCAAAAAAGAGAAATATGCCAAGATGAATATGTTGACCCTGGCAGAACTTGAGGAGTTTCGAAGAGAGACACGGCGGAATGTTGGGGTATATTTCATGGACCAATCCGAAGGTGAAAGAGAAGGAATTGATATGGTCACAAAAAGAGATGAAAGCGTGGGAAGCAATTTTTTATAGAAATGACCAGAAGCCATGAAACACACCACATAAGCTGTACATTGGCCTTATCCTGAAAAAATGACTTTTTCAGGGACGACTGATTATTTTGTTTGACACATATGTACTTGTACCGGGGTTTTGGGGAGGATGCTGCTGAAAAGTGTAAAGAATATAACGATAATATTGGTTTTGAGTATTCTGGTATTTATTCTAAGTATTACGGTGGTTTTTTACTCAGAAGTACCTCGTCAAGAAGATATATGTGGTATTTGGAAGGGTGAGCATCATAGAAAGGAACTCCTGTTTAGATTTAATAGTGATGGAACATGCATATTGAGTTTCAAGGATAACATCTCTGGTTCGACTAGAGTGCTAAATGGGAACTTTGAAGTGAGTTTCAATAAGAAACCAATACCACTGACTATTAGGAATATTCTGCAGCTCAACCATCCTTTACATACAATTATAAAACTAATGGGGGAAGACTCAATTAAGATAGCGCATTTTGCACCACTTTGGAGGCTCCGTCCTATTTCATTTGACAGTAATACAAGTATGAACCTAAGACGAGATAATGAAAATTAATGCGGTTCTACACAAACATTTATCATAGGAGATTAAGATGGATAGATTTCAAGACTACTTAACTGCCCAATCAGCACAAATACCAATGCTTGCATTTGTAGTAAACTTATTATTAGCGGCTGTACTTGCTTTTGTGCTTAGCAAAGTCTACGTCCGTTATGGAAGCGCTCTCTCTAATAGAAAGAAATTTTCAAGGAGTTTTATGATGCTATCATTGACAACGGTGATAATTATCACTGTTGTAAAATCTTCGCTGGCATTATCACTAGGTTTGGTTGGCGCACTTTCCATTGTGAGATTTCGCGCTGCTATAAAGGAACCTGAAGAATTAATGTATCTATTTCTGGTCATAGCCATCGGTTTAGGTTTTGGTGCTAACCAAACGCTAGTAACAATAATTGGTTTTTTGCTAGCTATAGTTGTTATTTGTGTAGTGTCTACTGCGAAAGGAGTAGAAGACGATCAAAATCTCTTCTTGAACATTGTAGGGCATAATCCTCATGAAGTTGAAGTAGATGCTATTATACCTATTTTAACGAAGTATTGTACATCGGTAAAACTTAGACGGCTTGATGAGTCAGAGGAGAGGCTTGAAGTGTCTTTCCTGGTAGAATTTGCTGGCTTTGAGAAGTTGAACCAAGCTAAAGAAGAACTATTAAAACTTTCCAGATCAATTCGAATAGTTTTTTTAGATAATAAGGGTGTCAGTTAAATGGAAATAAAAGGTAGCAAGACTGAAAATAAGCTCGCTAAGACAAAATTGAGTTTTGGATATCAAATGGTCAATACGAGAACCAGAACTATTCTGTTTCTGCTGGTATGCATATTACTGGCTTTTTCTTTTTTTGCTGGTGCTCTAACGTATCATTTAGGATTTGCTAAAATGGCTTACGGAACCGTGAAATCTTATTTTATTGATACTGGCGATGGATCAAACTATTTTTTGAACTATATTCGAGGTAAATTTGCAAGACCAGAAAGAGTTTACATCGACATAAAACATGAAGATTACCAGACTCTGTTATACTGGCGAGGTTTAGCTATTAAGAATAAAACTCTTCACGGTGTTGATCATGATTATGTTAATGCACGAATAAGACACAAAGATGATACAATACCAGTGAAGATAAGATTAAAGGGTGGTGTATCAGAACAGCATATGGTGGGGCGAAAATGGTCAATGCGCGTCAAAGTTCGAGGAGATAAGACCTTTTTCGGAATGAAAAAGTTTGTTCTTATGGAGCCTAAAAGACAATGTCGTCTTTTAGCGTGGGTTCTATATCAAGTAATGAAGGAGGAGGGACTCATAAGTAAGAGGTATAAATTTGTAGAGGTTATAATTAATGGTGAAAACAAAGGTATCTATGCAATGGAAGAGCATTTTGGGAAGATAATGATAGAAGCGAATCAGCGGAGAGAAGGACCCATAATACGGCTTTCAGAGGATCCTTTATGGTTGGAAGGAGCTGCTTTTAAATCCGATCCATGGCTAGATGGATACTATCTTTCAGTAGACATAGATGCAATCGGTTTAGGGAAGAACGAGGTCTTAAGTAGGCAGTTTGAAAAAGCTCGCAATCTGTTTGATGCATTCAGACATGGTGATTTACCAGCGAAAGAGGTGTTTGACATAGACAAATTGGCAAAATGGATGGCGGTTAGTAATGTTATGGGGGCTTGGCACGGGGTTGAAGTTTTGACCATGAAGTTTTACTATAATCCAATTACGTCTAAATTAGAACCCATCCCACATGATCATTATAACGAAGTCTATGCATATATTGAAGAACGTTTATTCTCCTTACACCACATGAGTAGATATAAATTCTTTGCCCAAATCTTTAGTGACCTTGTTTTTATGGAAAAATACCTACAAAGTCTTGAACGTGTTTCACGGAAATCCTATTTTGATGATATTCTGAACACACTAAGTGAAGAAATGGAGGAAAACCTTCATATTCTGTATAAAGATGATTTTAATTATAAATCTCCCAAATACCAATTATACAAGAGTCAAGAGTATATTCGCGGAATATTAAATCCGTATAAGGGTATCGTAGTATATTACAAAGAAATACGCGCTAAAAGTCTCATACTTTGTATTGCTAATGTTAAGGAAATACCAATGGAAATTCTGAATGTTACATACGAAAAAGGCACCGTATTAGAACCAGTGCAAGAAAGGACTATTCTGCGGGGAAAAGAGCGTTTAAAACCTTTATCGTATAATGAGATCGAATTTAGGTTTCCTAGTGGATTCGATAGGAACATTTTACTTTCAAAATTGAAAGTGAACTATAGGATACTGGGTAATAGTGGATTGCGAAATGAATCTGTTTTCCCTTGGCCTTCTTATGACTTGAGTTTCCTCGATGATGATTTTATTAGACTGCAACCAAATTTCCAAGACTTTCACTTTATTAGGGTTGATTTATCTAAAAAAGAAATGCTTGTTCAGCAAGGTCATTGGATTTTGAACAAATCCTTAGTGGTTCCTGAGGGTTATACTTTTATTATTAGCGCTGGAACAAATCTTGACTTAACAAATGGTGCTAAAATATTGTCTTACGCTCCTATAAGATTCATAGGTTCAGATAATGACCCTATTATAATAGAATCATCAGATTCCACAGGGCAGGGTATCGCTATATTGAATGCCGGTAAAGAATCTTTTCTGGAAAATGTAGTTTTTGAGAATCTGTCTGTGCCTTTCCAGAGTGATTGGGAATTGACAGGGGCTATTACCTTCTATGAGTCTCCTGTGAGCTTCTTTAAGTGCAAATTCCTAGGGGCCAGGTCTGAAGACGCGTTGAATATTATCCGATCAAGATTTATAATTGATAATTCGTTGTTTAAGAATAGCGCATCAGACGCATTAGATGTTGATTTTGGCAAGGGATCAATCCTTAATACATCATTTATTGATTCTGGTAATGATGCCATTGATCTCTCAGGGAGTGTTACAGATATTTCAAAGTCTTATATTAATAATGCGGGGGATAAAGGTATCAGTGTAGGTGAGAAAAGTGAAGTAACTGCCGATGGAATTGAAATCAAGACTAGCAAAGTTGGGATAGCGAGTAAAGATTCTTCAAAGATAAGCATAAAAGATGTTCAACTATATAACAGCAAGATTGGTTTTGCTGCTTACCAAAAAAAGCCGGAGTTTGGACATGGGATCATATCTGCCAAAGGAGTTATGTCTATGGATGTGTCTACGATGTATCAGATTGAACAAGGATCGATTCTTGTGCTCAATGGTAACAAGATAGAGGGCACACAAAGGGATGTTGCAAAAGAGATTTACAAGGAATGATGAATCTTTCATATCTAAAAGCAAATGTAAATTCATTTCGTTATGAACGGAAATTTATAATATCCGAACTTAATAGACATGAGGTTGAGAACATAATTAATTGTCATCCTGCAATGTTCATGGAGATATTTCAAAGGAGAGCTGTAAATAACATTTATTTCGACTCACTGAATATGGACAGTCACTATGATAGCGAATGTGGAACGAGTCAACGCGTAAAGGTTCGTATTCGCTGGTATGATCGTCTGTTTGGGATAATTGAGAAACCGGTGTTAGAATTGAAGGTTAAAGATAATCAGCTTGGGAGTAAAATATCGTACCCGCTTATACCTTTTATGCTTGATTCCAATGTTTCTATTAACTCCTTTATAGACGTATTTAAGCATTCAAATATTCCAGATGTTATTAGAGAAGAACTTGCATCAATGCATATCGTATTGTTAAATCACTATTCAAGGAAGTATTTTCAGTCTGCTGATAGAAAATACCGACTTACTGTTGATTGGGATATGGAATACTATGTTATGGATAATGTTCATAATTCGTTTGGAAATAAGAAACTTGATCATTTCAATACAGTGCTAGAGTTAAAATACTCTGATGATAATGATGACGGAGCTAGTGATATTACCAATTACTTTCCATTTAGACTTTCAAAAAACTCTAAGTATGTGGTTGGTATAGATAGTTTATTCTACTTACGTTGATGCCCGTGTTCTTGAGTCCTGGTAGTTGGCGTAAGAATGTTTTGTGTTATGGGAAGTTTGAGCATGCTAACAAAATCGAAGAGATTCAAAATATAGGATCAATGCCATATTGTATGGATTTCAAAGTATCGTAGAAGGGTTTTAAGCGGCGAGATATTTATTCACTTGAGACAGGTATTATAAGAAAGCTTATTGCAAAAAATGTAATATGAATGGTGAACTGACAACCTATGTCAAATCTCAGGTATTGGCAATCCGTAGAGGTGGGTGGCCTGTATTTCTCAGGAAACTAAACAACCGTTTGATGAGGGTGTGTTGTGTTCCCTTGCTGGTCGTTGTGTTGCCGGTGATAATAATTGCTCGGGCATTAAGGCCATTAGTAGTTATTCGCTTTGGGAGGCTGAGTGTAGACAGGATTGGGCACATGGCTTGGGATATTGAGTTTTATTTATGTGAAAGTGATGTTATGGGCAATGACCTAAAAACAGTTGATTTTTTCTGTTATGAACTTCCCATTGCCAATAAACAATTGTTAAGAATGTGGCGACGAACCTTGAAGGTGTCCAGGCTTGTATATCCACTTTGGAGATGTAATAGACTGCTCCCAGGTGGAGAGCTCCATGATTTTAGATTGTGCTTTTTTACCAAGTACGAGGAAGCAAGAAACTTAGTGGAAAAAAGTAATGTACACCTTAAATTTACTCAGAAGGAAGAAGCCTTTGGGAATAAATGCTTAAGAGAAATGGGTATTACCGAAAACAGAGAATTTGTATGCTTTCATGCACGTGAAAGTTCCTACTTAAACAAAATGTTTCCTGAAAGGGACTTTAAATATCACGACTACCGTGATGCGGTTATAGAAAACTTTCTAAAAGCGGCGGAAGAAATGACGAATCATGGATATTTTGCCATTCGATTGGGGAAGTATGCTAAGCCTATATTGACAGGTAATAAAATGATAATTGACTATAGCACAAAATTTAGAACGGATTTCCTTGATATCTTTTTATTGGCTAAGTGTAGATTTATGATAGGAACAAATACAGGTGTTACTGATGTGGCCGATATTCTTAGAAAGCCGGTAGTTAAGACAAATATGACCCAGTTGTATGCAGAGATACTTCTTTGTGGAGAAAAAGATTTATTTATGCCTAAAAGATTTTGGCTGAAGAGAGATCACCGTTTCTTAAGCTTTAGAGAGATTGTTGACTCTTCTCTTTTCAAGTTAAGTAGTAGTGAGCAGATTGAGCAAGCAGGAATTGAGTTAATCGAGAATACAGAGAAAGAGATACTTGATATAACCGTGGAAATGGACGAACGTCTTAAAGGAACATGGGAATCTACTGAAGAAGATGAGAAGCTTCAAGAACGGTTTTGGTCAATCTTTATCGAAGCTGGCAAGTTTGTTGGTCCACCCGTATCAAAAATAGGAGCCGTATTCATTCGTCAAAATCAATACTTGCTGGAGTAGTTTAGAATACATGCATATTTCCAATAGATTCTGTTATAAACGCCGGTATGCCTTATCACCATTCATAATTTATCAGCATGCCAAGAACAACAAAATTTCAACTCATTAAAGCTCAGCCAGAAGTATCCTTGAAAGAGTTGTGTTTCTGTTTTGTAATTCTTTGTCTGGCTTCATATATACTTGCACCGAGATTTTGGGAACCGGGTGCAGAAAGTTTCAAGAACTGGGCAAGTGCACAGGTTTTCAGGCAGACCTGGGGTTTTCCCGTGCTTCATCACGGACCTCTTTATAATATATATTTACAATTCTTTCTATTCTTTGACTATCCCCTGTCGATACAGCTTGAGCATTTTGTCACACACCTATTTGCTTATATATCTATATATCTGTTGATACGCAGATTCCTTCCCGGTACACCTGCGTTACTCCTCATCTGTGCGTGGATACCTTTACTTTGGACAGTTCAAGGTGGTGCGAGAGTCGCCGGTATAGGTTTTCTTGCTTTGTATTTCCTGGCAGACAGGCAATCTGCGCTAAACAAAGGCTACTTTCCCGCTTCACTGGGAGCGGCCGCCTTCTTTGATAGTGCTTATATTCCGTTCCTACTGGGGCATATAATAGGTACGGTACTAGAAAGACGTGCCAAAAGAGAGCCCATTGCTTCTCTATCATGTTTTTGGAGGCAAGGGAGGATCACCCCTATTATTGTTAAAGCNGTGATAATATTGATCGTAATATTGACGATGTTCTTTCAATCAAAGCGGTCGGATCATAATCCTCTTTTGATAGATTATCCCTGGGCTCCATTTCCTCAGGATGGGGCTATAACAATATCCTGCCTGCAGNNTGGAAATTGGAACTATGTAACTCGTAACGTACCAGAGTCCGAATGGATTNANAAGGATTGGTATTTCACTCATGAAGACGCCTTTGGTGGTGCCTCAAGTATTCCAGAAGCTATCTTCAATAATCCAAAGGTATTTNTCAGCCATATCCTGGATAATGTGACTGGCATTATCAAGATTCCTCTTGACTATATTTCTGGTTTCNATTTTCGCTTTTGTTTTGGCGGGGTTGGTTTAAGCGGGGTGTTTTTGTCGTGGTTATTGTTGCCCATAGGTTTCTATGGGATTTATAAATATTTTAANGTTCGTAATTTACTTGCACATTTGTATTCAATAGGTTTTGGGACCGGTGCTATAGTTGGTGTTCTCTTATTGACTAATCCCTCAGAACGGTACGTGATGGTTCTGTTTCCGGTTGGCCTCCTGATGACTATACAGATTGCCACAAACTTTCCATCTCTCATAAGACACATTTATAACGGGATATTAAGTCGATCCAATAACAAATCTGTGATAGATGCATCTTCCAGAGGCCATAACATTATTTATTTTATTGGCGTATTAATGGTTTTATCAGGATTCCTTGTTAATAGATGGAGTGTAGGTGTTTTAGCTCCTCATATAATGTTAAAAACCTCATCACAACTAATGATCTGGATTATTGATATTATTTTAATTGGTGGGGGAACATTGATGGTTATCAAACGTGACTTTGTTCTCTCCATTATTAAATACCGGAATGATNCTTCATNTACGACAACACAATCCTGGATGACAACAATCATANTCCTGGTTATGGCNGGGTGTATCTTTTTTNCGTTGCATAATAGATACGGNAAGGATGCGGGCNTTANGAATTTGTCNGTTAATCCTTTTTCATTATCAGGAAAAATGTCAAACGTTCGTCATGAACTCTTATCAAGTGTAGATAAGACAACAAGGGTGCTCGCCCATGAAGAACCGTGGATCAAATCTTTTACTGATGTTGACCTGGACAATGTCTTTCACCCATTGTACCTGCCACCATTTAAGGATGCGTCTGGAGATACGGAGAGGTTCTTAAGGAGTCTGGATGTAATCTGGGTTAGCAACGGTTTTGCTGCAAAAAGGCCTTCTACTGCAACTCAAATATACTTGCGTTATCTTCTGCATGTTGAACCATTTCTGAAAAAAGCACTAAAAAATGGTTGGACAGTGCAAGATGTTGAGGGATTTGGAAAGATTTATAAACGATCAACTTCTGATTAAATTGAAATTATATGNCTAATCATTATATTTCTTTTGCTTTTTTGCAAGTCAAAACGTAAAGGCAATTCTTATAAAGTGGGGAATTGTCATCATCATTTCTCAGAGGTTTTTATGTCTTATTTATAAAGGTGTTTATAGTTTTGAGAATATTTTCCTTGCCGGTTAATTTAAATAGAAAAAAATTGGAAGTAGCTATTATATTAGGTCCAATTTATGAAGATTATATACAATCAAAGGAGTAAATCTAATGGCTAAAGCTACTTTTATACAGAATGTATGGTTTGAGTATATAGGAATTGCGTCTATTTCAGCATTTCTAAAGGCCCATGGACACGAGACTGACATAGTATTGGGTGATACTGACGATGTCATTAAGAAAATAAAGGAATCCCCAACAGACTTAATAGGGTTTCCTTGTATGACAATACATCACGAATGGGTAATTGAATGTGCAACCAAATTAAAAGAGAGCGGTGTGGTTGTGCCTATTATTGTAGGCGGCCCTCATCCGACATTTTTTCCTGAGATGATTGAGCATCCAAGTGTTGATATAATTTGCAGAGGTGAAGGTGAACTGCCAATGAAAGAGCTTGCTGATGCTTTAAGCTCAGATAATAGTATAAATAAAATAAAGAATNTTTGGGTCAAGGAAAATGGCAAAATATACAAGAATGAGTTTGGGAACCTCGTTGAAGATATTGATTCATTGCCTGATCCTGATAGAGATTTATATAGAAAAAACAAATATTTCAGAAATGAAGAATATGCNCAGGTATTAGTTTCAAGGGGATGTCCCTATCAATGTAGCTTTTGCTTCAATATTCAGTTTAATAAACTTCACAAGGGTCACGGTAAGACTGTTCGGCATAGGTCTGCTGATAGAGTAATAAAAGAAATAAAGGAAATAAAAGATAAACATGGCGTTGGTTATATACAATTTATTGACAGTACTTTTAATCTCAACAAAAGATGGTTTCTTGAATTCTTTGAAAAATACAAGGACGAACTCGATATTCCTTTCACTTGTAATATAAGGGCAAATTTGTGTGACGAAAGGACAGCTAAAGCCTTAGCTGATACTGGTAATTGTGTATCAGTTAGATTTGGGGTAGAATCAGGAAATCCCCGTGTAAGAAACGAGATATTGAAAAAGAACATATCAGACGAGCAGCTTATAGAAGCAAGGAGAATGTACAAAAAATATAATATTCCAGTAATAACATACAACATGTTTTGCGTGCCTACAGAAACCATTGGTGAGGCATGGGATACAATATATTTAAACATTAAAATGCAGGTGGATTCTCTTAGTTGTTATATTTTCCAGATATTGCCAGGTTTGGAAATATCCAGGTTTGCCCTGGATAATGGGTTAGTTAGTGAGGAAGTATACAATGTACACGGAAGGGGTTTGTACGGGATGAACCGAAGTGTATTGAAGCAAAAGGACATTAATGAAGTTACAAATCTACATCATTTTTCTGTTATTGCTGTTAAATATCCCTGGACGATTCCTTTAGTAAGAGTACTAATCAAATTCCCACCTAGCAGAATATTTGATATGATTTTCAGCATATCGCAGGGAATCGAATGGTTGATATGGTCAAGGATGGGGCTGATAAGGATGTTAAAGCACGCAATAAAAAATTATAGTAAGTTTTCATGAGGAAGCATTTCTTGAAAGTCTCCGCAGATAAATGTACCGGGCGAAACAGTTACATAATTACTTCCAATTTAATAATATATAGTACGAAGAGTTCGACTATGCGGAATTTTACTAATAAAACAAGGATAATAACATGGTAAAAGATAAAAAAATATTGATAACCGGAGGCTTGGGGTTTGTTGGTTTTAATGCAGTACTGCATTTTTCTAAAAACAACCGTGTCTGTGTAATAGATGATTGTAGCAGGGTTGGGGTTGATCACAATGTTGAGCAGTTGGAAGAACTAAAAATAGAATTTCATTGTCTAGATATCAGCCATTCTAAAGAGTTAAGAGAAGTTTACTATGCTTTTCAACCGGATATAGTTGTTCATATGGCCGCACAGGTTGCCGTGACATTATCAATAAGCAATCCAGTCCGTGATTATAATAGTAATATTCAGGGATCTTTTAATCTTCTCGAGTTGGCGCGTACGAGTAACAAGAAGCCGATATTGTTATATGCGTCGACTAATAAGGTATACGGCAGCAGTTCTCAAGATATTATTATGAAGGAAGGCCGTTACTCAACGAGTAATGATATGTGTTACTCGGAGGAAGTGCAACTGTCCTTTGAAACTCCTTATGGCTGTTCTAAGGGAGCGGCTGATCAGTATTTTGTTGACTATGCACGAACCTATGGTATTCCTTCCGTTGTTTTCCGGCAATCTTGTATTTATGGTCCTCATCAGTATGGTATGGAAGATCAGGGATGGGTAGCATGGTTTGCAATCTGTTCAGCTTTCTCTAAGGCGATAACAATATTTGGAGATGGTAATCAGGTTCGTGATGTGCTCTATATAGATGATTTAATCAACTTGTATGAGAAGGCTATTCTAAATATTGATTCGATTAAAGGAGAGGTTTTTAATATTGGGGGAGGACCTTCAAAGACGCTTTCACTTAATGAGCTTGTTGCTATCTTAAGTAAGAAGACAGGTAAGCCTTTAGAGGTTTCCTATGCCGATTGGCGTTTAGGTGATCAAAAGGTCTATGTGTCTGATGTCGGAAAGGTTGAAAGGTTGTTAGGGTGGAGACCTCAGACCAATCCTGTAGATGGTGTAGAGAAATTATTAGATTGGATTAGCAAAGAACACGAAACAATTGATTATGTTAAACAGAAACAGCTTGAATGTAATCAACTATGTGATGTGTCAATTGTCCTTCCTGCCAGAAACGAAGAAGCTTGCATTCCTTTTGTATTAGACGAACTGGACATGGTAATCCGGAACTCTTCATACAGTATTGAAGTTATTGTTGTAAATGATCGTTCAACGGATAAAACTGCTGATATTGCGAGGCAATATTCGTTTGTGAAGTTAATAGAGAACAAGCATAATCAAGGTAAGGGAGGGGCCTTGCGCACGGGATTCGCTGAGACAAGAGGTACTTACATTGTCATGATGGATGCAGATTTTTCTCATAGGGCCTATGATCTTCCAGATATGATAGATACTGTAAGAAGGTGCAATGGATTAGTGATTGCTTCCAGGGTTACAGGTGATAGTGAAGAGTATAATAAATTGAGGGCCTTTGGAAATTACTTTCTTACATGGGTTTTTGGCTTTTTGCATGGTCGTTATCTGTCTGATGCGTTAAACGGGTTTAAGGTATTTCATCGTGACGTTTATTTTGAATTTGAATATACATCAAATGCTTATGAAATTGAGATAGAATTATTAGTCAATACTCTTCGGTTAAAGCGTAAAATACTTGAGATACCATCCGGAGAGCGAGAACGTCTTGCAGGAAAAATGAAGTCGTCTGTAATTAAACATGGATCACTTTTCTTCTGGAGATCAATATTTGAATATTTCCGTAACCCAAAGCGAAAAGATGTTAACTAGAAAGTTGATATGAACATGCCAATAACTATTATTTACGATATCCTCTGTCCTGTAGATATAGGACAGAGAATGCTGCTGTTGTATTATCAAAAGAGGATCGAAAAATAACTATGATAACACTAGTGCGTGTGCCCAATGTGTTTGCGGCAGGTGCCCTGACATTAAGCGTTACACCTCCGATATTTCTGGCGTATCTGGCTGCAAGCTTGAGAAGGAATGGGTACGAAGTAGGGGTTGTTGATTCTGCTGGAGAGGCAATTGAGCAGGTATATTATTTGGGCAGGAAGAATTTGTATGCGAATGGTTTAAGAATAGAAGAAATTTTAGAGATCATACCAGAAGGATCAAGATATATTGGTGTTTCTTTTCCTTTTTCACATGAATGGCCATTGGCAAAAGAAGTGTGTTTTTCGATAAAAAAAAGGTTTCCAGATTCTGTTTTGATTGCCGGTGGAGAGCATGCTACTGCCATGTCTGAGTTCTGCTTGACGAGTTGCAAGGCTATCGATTATATAATTTTGGGTGAGGGGGAAGAGGCGATAGTAGGACTCATAGACGTTCTTGAAAAAGATTGCTCTCCAGATGAAGTGGCAGGGATTGCTTATATAGGCAAAAGTGGAGAGGCTGTCTTTACTGAGAACAGGAGTCGGATTCTTGAGATTGATGATATTCCAGAGCCGGCCTGGGATTTAATTCCAATAGAAACTTATCTTTCTGGTGGGTATAGTTTTGGTGTAAATATTGGCCGGACTATGCCAATTATTGCTACGAGGGGATGTCCTTTTCGATGTACGTTTTGCTCAAATCCATTCATGTGGGAGACAAGATGGCTGGCACGTAAAGCAGTCAAGGTTATTGATGAAATGGAAAAGTATATAAGGGAATATAATGCGGAAAACTTTGATTTTTACGATCTGACATTTATAGTGCGAAAGAGTTGGATTGTTGAGTTCTGCCATTTATTGCTTGATAGAAAATTGAATATTACCTGGCAGCTTCCCAGTGGAACGAGATCTGAGGCATTAGATGCTGAAGTAACAGGGCTTTTATACGAATCCGGTTGTAGGAATCTGAGTTATGCGCCTGAAAGTGGTTCGCCTAAAACTCTTCAGCGAATTAAAAAGAAAATGGATCTTGATATTATGCTTGAATCAATGAAATCTTCTATTTCCAACAAAATTAATATTAAGGCAAATATTATTATTGGATTTCCAGGTGAAAGATTAGGAAATATACTTGAGACATATAAATTTATTGTCAGAATGGCAATGGTGGGAGTTGATGATGCCAGTGTATGGACTTTTTCTGCTTATCCGGGAAGTGAAATATTTGATAATTTAGAAAGAGAAAATAAACTGCCAGAATTTACGGATGATTATTTTTCATCTCTATTGAGTTATTCAGACTTGAAGAATGTAATCTCCTGGAATGAAAATATTTCCAGCTGGCAATTGAAATATCTTCGGTTGTTTGGATTAATCCTGTTTTATTTTGTAAGTTATTTGTTAAGGCCACTTCGGTTTATCAGAAATATTCGTAACGTTATCAGGCATAAGCCTCAATCGCGATTGGAGATGATTGTGGAGAAAGCCCTTTTCCGCCACAAAAAAAGTCCAATAAAACAGGATGTCGGGACTGTAAGCAATTCGGAAGTTAAATAAAGTAAAAGGAATGAAAACATGCAACATCTTGATAAATCTCTCCATGGCATTAATGATTAATTGTTCAAACCTCTGTTTTTTTGATCATCAGTTTCAGTGTTTAATTAAGTAAATTTTAGCTTTTATCTAAAGAATAGAATTAGTGAAGCAGGATTGGGACGAGTTTTGGGGTGAATTGGAAGGGGAAGAGAATCTCTTTAGGAAATTCTTAAGTTTCTACAGAATTCAAATTATTGCAAGAGCAGTTAATTATTACATTAATAAATACTTCGAACCCGAAGGGGTTTTTGTTGAGTGTGGTGCGGGAAAGAGCGAAACTACAATGAAAACAAGAAAGCTGAACAGGAAATTTGTTGCCTTGGACTTCTCGGGATCTGTTTTGAAGATGGCAATTACTAATCGTAAAATTGACTGTTGTGTAAATGCAGATATGTTCTCACTGCCTTTTAAAGACAATTCAGTGGATGGGATATGGAATGTTGGCGTCATGGAGCACTTTACAGCGAATCATATAGATAAAATTCTCAAAGAGTTCAGGCGTGTCATCAAGAATGACGGTTGCATTCTTTTGTTTTGGCCAATGGCATACGCACCCTATGAAATCTTTATTAGCATTATTGAATTCATGGTAAATAGGTTCTCAAAAGAGCATTTTCAGATCTATCCAGATGAAATATCCAGGCTGAGGTCAAGAATGCAGGGCAGGGAAATATTAGCTAAAAACAACTTTAAGAGTCCAAAAGCTTATTTTAATTTTCGAGATGCTTTCAGCTTTTGCGTAGTAATTGGAACTAAATAGACCTCTAAGATAATTATTGCTCTCCAATGTATACTAATTGATATTTCTTTTTTTTCCTGGGATTTCCAGGGATTTTTTGCCATAAAAACTGTAGTCATTAGCATGGATGACTCAGAGAAGCAAAAGGTAAAAAACTTACAATAATGAATACTTATACTCTTATAACGGTACTGTTTAAGAAGTTTCCTTTAAAAACAATACTAAACATTTCAGTGTTTATGGCAGCTGGATTGTTAGAGATGCTTAGTGCGTTTGCGCTGGTTCCGATTATAGAAGTGTTACTTGGCTCTGACATGGGAAATATAAGCAAAATTACAGAAAAGTGGATAGCATTAATGGGATTATTTAATATATTACCTACCAAGCTTAACTTTGTGATTGTTTTGTTGTCTTCTATCTTTGTAGCCAGCGCCTTAGTGATTTATGCAAGATATTTGACATTGAGAACTAAATATGCAATTGAAAAGGAGCTGATAAAAGAGGCTCTCAGCTCTTTTTTTAATGCTTCCTGGTCATTCTTTACTGGTGAGAAAAAGGGGACGCTGATAAATACTTTTAATCGTGAGATGCTGACAGTCGGAAACTCTCTAACTACAATCGGAGATTTGTTCTCGGGTGCTATCCGCTTAATCTTCTATGCCATCGTGCCATTTTATATCTCATGGAATGCAACTTCAGTTGCGATTGGTTTGGGGCTCATTTTTACTTTACCGTTTATGATGTTAAGTAGAGTAAGTTACAGGCTGGGACAAAAAAATACTTCTACAGCAAATAGATTCAATCAAAATATTCAAGAGAGTTTTGATGCAGCCAAGGTTATATTAGGTTACGGCAATCAACACAAAAATATAATTCAGACTGAAGAATCTTTTGATGATCACTGTAAAGTAACAGTAAAATCACAGATGATTCCGTTTATCACCACAAAAGGCCTTGAGCCCTTTGCATGGGTTTCTATTATATTTACGATCTACTATTCGATTACATATTTGAATATTCCGATTGCAGAGGTAGGAGTAATAGTTTATGCATTGTTTAGGATTTTTCCGTTGATTGCACAAATTAGCAGAGGTAGAAATACATTAAGCAACTTTGTTCCGAGTTATGAGCAGATAGATTTCCTCATTAAAAGGGCAAAGCAAAATGTTCAGAGAACGGGGGAACTTTTGTTCAAGCAATTCAACGATTCGATAGTATTTAATAGGATTCATTTTGCATATGAAAACCGGGTTCAGGCCTTAAAGAATATTAATGTCGTTATCAAGAAGGGCAATATGACTGCATTTGTCGGAGAATCGGGAGCAGGGAAGTCTACCCTGATAGATCTTTTGGTAGGTTTTTACGAGCCATGTGAGGGTGCGATCACCATTGATGGGACACCGTTATTTGAATATGATATAGGGTCTTTCAGGCATAGGATAGGTTTTGTGCCCCAGGATAGTATTCTGTTTAATACAACAATACGTAACAACCTTCTATGGAGTTATGATAGGGCAACTGAGAATGATTTGATTGAATCCTGCATGCTCGCAAATGCCCATGATTTCATAATGAAGTTGCCTTGTGGATATGATACGTTGGTGGGCGATCGTGGAGTCAGATTATCAGGTGGACAGAGACAGCGAATTGCACTTGCAAGAGCGATGTTAAGAAAGCCGGAATTGCTGATTTTAGATGAAGCTACAAGTTCCCTGGACAGCCAATCTGAACTTCTTATACAAGAAGCAATTGAAAAGATTGTTCAACAAACAACTGTAGTCGTTATTGCTCACCGTTTATCAACAATTACCAAATCTGACTGGATATATGTACTAGAGGATGGATACTTAAAGGAAGAGGGGTCATATTTGGAGTTGATTAACAAGGGGGGGGTTTTTTATCAAATGGCAGGGCTTCAGAGTCTTGTTGTTTGAGATACGAAGGGAAGGAATAAGCAGTTTGAGTTATAGCATTATGAAAAAGGTAATTGCTTTAGTTACTGCCCGAGGCGGATCAGAATCGATCCCCGGGAAAAACATTGCGCCTCTTGCGGGAAGACCTTTAATAGCATGGACAATTGGAGCTGCTCTAAAATCTGATGCTGTCAGGCGTGTGATTGTTTCAACCGATGATGCAGATATTGCCAGTGTTTCAAAAGAGTTTGGAGCTGAAGTCCCTTTTTTGAGACCAAAGGAATTATCCGGAGATGATTCCCCTCATGTACCGGTGGTGGTACATGCAATTAACTGGTTGTATACAAATGAGAATGAGCAGCCAGAATATATCCTTTTGTTGCAACCAACTTCGCCGTTTCGGTCTCCTGAGGATATTAACTGTGCGATTCGTCTGGCATACAAAAGAAAAGCTGATTGTGTAGTCAGTGTTAGTGAGGCCTTATCTCATCCATACCTGACAAAACGTATAGCCCCAGAAGGGAAGTTGGTTGTATTTGGGACAAGGCCCGAAGGATACCTTCGAAGACAGGATCTCCCTAAAGCTTATGTCCCCAATGGAGCAATTTATCTCATTCGTCCGAATGTGTTAATGGAAAAAATGACATTTTATACAGAGGAAACCTATGCATATACAATGCCCATGGAGAGGGCAATTGATATAGATACTCCCTGGGAATTGTATGTAGCCAATTTGATAGCTAAGGACCAGGAGAAAGCGGGAATAATCTAATGTCTGATTTAAAGCAGCAGAGAAGGGTTTGTGTTGTTACAGGTTCTCGTGCTGATTATGGCCTATTATACTGGTTGTTAATTGAACTCAAGTCTGATCCTGATATAGAATTGCAACTTGTTGTAACCGGAATGCATCTTTCTCCGGTATTTGGCTTAACCTATAGGGTTATAGAAGAAGATGGTTTTTTAATTAATGAGAAGTTAGAAATGCTTCTTGCCGGTGATACTCTAGGTTCTACAACAAAGTCTATGGGAATAGGTATGATTAGTTTTGCACAAACCTTTGATAGACTTAAACCTGATATATTGGTTGTTTTAGGAGACCGGTGCGAGATATTTTCGGCAGCTATAGCTGCTATGAACAGTCAAATCCCAATTGCTCATATTGCTGGTGGAGAGGCAAGTGAAGGGATGATAGATGAGGCAATCAGGCATAGTATTACGAAGATGGCATATATCCATTTCCCCGGTGGTGAGAAACAACGGCAGCGTGTATTACAACTGGGAGAGGACCCTTCTCGGATTTATTGTTTTGGTAAACCAGGATTGGATAATATTCGAAGATTAAATTTACTTGATCGAGAGGCAATTGAACGGGAATTAGATTTTTCATTTGAGCCAAATACATTTATCATCACTTTCCATCCCGTTACTCTGGAGGACAATACAAGCAAGGTGCAATTTCAGACGCTACTAAGTGTTTTAGATAATTTTCCAGAGTCAAGATTGATATTTACATTTCCCAATTCAGATGCCTATGGGAATATCATTTTAACTATGATTAATGAATATGTTGCCTCGAATAAATCAAGGGCGAGAGTGTTTGCGAATTTGGGTCAATTTCGCTATTTAAGTTGTGTAAAAAATGCCCATGTTATTATTGGGAATTCTTCGAGTGGGTTGATTGAAGCACCCCTCTTAAGAGTTCCTACGGTAAATATAGGGGATAGGCAGCGTGGAAGAGTTTCAGCTGATTCAGTGATAAATTGTGATGCCTCTGTACGGGGAATAACGAAAGCAATCAATAAGGCTCTTACCTCTGAGTTCCGCGAAAAACTGAAAGATATGGAACCTCCACATAATAGTGATGGTAAGATATCGATTAGAATTAAGAATACCCTAAAGACTGTGGAGATTAATAAAGAACTTATGAAAAAACGTTTCTATGAAGTTGTCAAAACAATCCCGGTTTGAACAGAGAAAGTTTCCTAATACACTTGTTATCGCAGAGGCAGGTGTAAATCATAATGGGGATATCAAATTAGCTTTCCAGCTTATAGATGCGGCAAAAGAAGCTGGAGCTGATATTGTAAAATTTCAGACTTCAAATCCCGAAACTTCTGTTTCCAGAAATGCTCCAAGGGCTGACTATCAGGTAAAATCTACAGGAGAAAAAACGAGCCAGTTGGAAATGCTCAAAGGATTATCTCTGGATAAAGTGGCGCATGAGTCAATTTATTCCTATTGCCGTAAAAAACAAATTGAATTCTTATCTACACCTTTTTTTGTAGAAGGTGTAAACCTACTTGTAAATCAGTTAGGGATTAAGAGGCTTAAGATCAGCTCTGGAGAAATTGTGAATGGGCCACTTCTCCTGAAAGCATCACAAACAGGTGTGCCGATTATTTTATCAACAGGAATGTGCACACTGGATGAAATAAAAGAAGCACTTGGTGTTATTGCGTTCGGTTATACAAAATTAAATGAACAGCCTTCATTATCTGCATTTAGTACCGCTTTTCAATCAGATAATGGGCAGATGGCTTTGCGGCAGAAAGCCACGCTTCTCCATTGTACCACAGAATATCCCGCACCGTATGAGGAAATGAATCTTCGTGCAATGGATACATTGAAGAATGTATTTGGACTGCCTGTTGGATTCTCAGATCATTCAAGAGGAGTTGAAATGGCTATTGCTGCTGTTGCAAGGGGAGCATGTGTAATAGAAAAACATCTTACACTTGATAGAAATCTGCCTGGGCCGGACCATCAGGCATCACTTGAGCCTGGTGAGCTTAAAACAATGATATCAGCTATACGCAACGTAGAAAAGGGTTTGGGTGATGGAGAGAAGATGCCTACAAATTCAGAGTTAGAAAACCGCCAGGTTGTTAGAAAAAGTCTGGTGGCTGCTTGTCCTATTAACAAAGGGGATGTTTTTACAACAAAAAATCTGGCAATTAAGCGGCCTGGTAACGGAATGTCTCCTATGGAATATTGGGATTTATTAGGGAAAATTTCAGAAAATAGCTTTTTGACAGACGAAGTGATAGTTCAAAGGTAAAAGGATGTTAGATATTATTGTTATCGGTACAACTGACATTTTCGAGATGGTAGAAACTACCTTTGATCATTTGACGCACAGAATAATTGGCTACCTTGCTCCGGAATCAAGCACACATAAGATATATTCAAAGTATACTTACCTTGGTAATGACTCTGTGATCGATACAAATGAATACTCAAAGGCTGCGTTTGTGATCGCGTTATATAATAACCAGCGTCGCAGTGTTATAGTACAGGATCTTGTTCGGTGCAATCGTCCTTTGTTAAGTGTCGTTCATCCTAGTTCTGTGGTTATGCCATCGGCTATTCTGGGCGAGGGGACTACGGTAGCTTTTCTGTGTACACTGTCTTCAGCTGTCCGTACAGGAAAAGCAGTTGTTATTAGGAGCCATGCGCATGTTTCTCATGATGTCTCAATCGGTGATTATAGCTTCATAGGGCCTGGTGTCAAGTTGTTGGGCGGAGCAACTATTGGCTCCGAGGTTTTGATTGGTAGCAATGCGGTTATCTTCCCACATATAGTTATTGGTGATGGGGTAAAAGTAAGTGCGAACACGGTAGTGAGAGAGAATGTTCCTCCCGGGAAAAATATTTTGAGCAAGAATTAAGTAAGTTAGTTGTGTAGCTGGGAGTGATTATAGTATTAAAGGGTTATGCTTTTATACAACAACAATGCTTAGTAGTATAATGAGAGTCGCTAAATTTTATAAGAATGAGGAAGTAAAATGACAACTTACCAAACAATAGGAAGACTATCTTATAAACAGTACGTAGAAATGCCGGATTCTCTGAAGAAAATGCTCAAAGAATCTTTTCCTGTATCCGAATATTACAAGTTGCCTGAAGTTAAATACTGTAGAAAATGTATAATTAGTACACAACGACCAAGAATTCATTTTGATGAAGATGGTGTTTGTAGAGCTTGTCGTTTTGCTGAGAAAAAACAAAATGCTAATTGGGAGGAACGGGAAGAACAGCTTCGAGGATTGTTAAAAAAACATCGAAGTAATGATGGTTCCTGGGATGTTGTTGTCCCGTCAAGTGGAGGGAAGGACAGTGCTTTTGTAGCTCACAAACTAAAGTATGAATATAATATGCATCCGCTTACTGTGACATGGGCACCTCACATATATACAGGTGTAGGGTGGTATAATTTTCAGGCATTAGTCCATTCCGGGTTGGATAATGTATTAGGTACTCCCGATGGCCTGCTTCACCGTATTTTGACAAGGGCGTCGTTAATAAAGATGGGAGATATTTTTCAACCTTTTATTTATGGTCAAAAAGCTTTCCCCATTAGTACAGCTGTCAGATATGGTATACCATTAATAATGTATGGTGAAAATGGGGAGGTAGAGTATGGAGGTGATAGTAAAAATGAAGAATTACCTACTCATAATATTACCAGTGATATAGAAAAACATTATATCTCAGGTTTCA
>NYYU01000005.1 GCA_002685955.1 Parcubacteria group bacterium
AAAATATTCTGTATTTTGTTTGCGTTACTTATGATACCGAAGCATTACGTACCGTTATATTGGACACCTCCCTATTCACTTGGAGGTGAAATAGGTGATCTGCAAACATGGAGTGAAGTTCTGGTAGATCCATTACTTATGCTGACATTTTCTGGTGTGATGATTTGGGATGGAATAAGAGTGCAGAAGGTAAAATTGAGTACCGCTATAAATAAAGTATCTGGCTAACTGCTTATGGCCCTCATTTTACATCTGTACAAGGCAATTCGATTATGTAGAAAACATATTTATATGGCAGCCTTGGCCTGATTTATGTAATTACCTGCTTGATCAGTATGCCAGAGCTTTATGATAATAGTGATGACTTTGCAAGACATGCACCAGTTTCTAAGCAGATATTTAATGGCAAAAAACCTTGTGTAGACTACTTTATGCTTATTAATATTAATGGATTGATTGAAGATAAACGGTCAAAATTCTTTTTAGGAATCTTTCTATTTTGGGTACAATAGTTTGAGTTACTTACAAAATGACTCACTAAAGGCCTCAGGTTTAGTACTACTTAAGTCAGCTAATTATAACCGTTGGCAATATAATCAATTTCGAAACTATATTGGTGAGAAAGTTCTTGAAATAGGATGTGGTTTGGGAAATTTAACACAATTTCTAGTGACAGACACAAAATACCTACTAAGTGTTGACACAAAACCCGAAGCAGTGGAATCATGCAGGCAAAGGCTTTCTGTATTTCCTAGCAGAAACAACTTTAGTATTAGATGCCATGATGTGTTGACAGAAGGTTTAAATGATCGCACAGATTTTGACACAGTTGTTCTTTCAAATGTTCTGGAACACATTGGAAATGATTTTGATGCATTATGTAAATGCCATGATATATTAGCCACAACGTCAGGAATTCTATTGTTGCTTGATCCAGCTCACCAATTTCTTTATGGTACCTTAGATAAAGAATCGGGTCATTTGAGACGCTATTCCAAGAAAGATATTACTGGTTTGGCAAATCAGTCCGGATTCAAAGTTATCGACATTCACGCCTTTAATTTTATAGGTGCAATAGGTTGGTGGATGAATTACTGCTTACTTAGAAGGAAAGATACCAATAATAAAGAAACATCCTTACAGGTGAGGTTGTTTGATAAATATATTGTTAAGCCGAGTGAATATATTGAATCAAGAACAAGGCCTCTGGTCGGCCTATCATACATTGCAATCTTGAGAGCAGATTAATGAAGACGCTTATTATAGTTGGTAGAGAAAGATCAGGATTGACAAGATGTCTTGAAACGGGAGACCATGCTGTTGGTGTACTACCAGGCCTTTTAAATAGTATGATAATACACCAATACACAAAGGAAACCGTTCAGCATTAAAGTTGGTTAATAATGGATTGGATACAGAATACAAATAAACTATCATTACTGCTGGAAAACCTGTCTGTCAAAGATGCATGCCAGAAAGAGCTTGGATATGAAAATGGATTCAAGTTGTGGTACGAAATGGGACTTGCATGTAAGAACTTAGACAAATGTGTTTACTTTGTTGGTAACGGTGCCAGTGCGTCTATGGCAAGTCATTTTTCTGCTGATCTTACCAAACAGGTTGGGGTACGAAGCTCGGTCTTTACTGACTTGTCTCTCTTGACCGCATTGGCCAATGATATCTCATACGAGAAGGCATATGCGGAGGCTCTTCGTTTGAACATGAGAAAGGGTGATATGCTGATCGCCATCAGTAGTTCCGGGAATTCAACAAATATTGTAAATGCCATAAATGTAGCTAGGGAGCTTAATGGTACTGTTACTACAATCTCAGCAATGGATGAAAACAATGCTATCAGGCGACTCGGAGACCTTAATTTTTATATTGTCGCGAGTACCTATGGTTTCGCCGAGACTGGACACACAGCAATTTTGCATTATTGGATTGATATGCTTCATCAGGCAGAGCAAAAGTGATTTGAAGTGGTACAATACTAAGAGAGGCAGGGTATTGTTAACGAATTAAAAATTTTGTTCTGATCTGCCAAGTAATAATATATAATATGAAGAATAAGATATATTCTATTAGCTTGTTAAAAGAGAAGCTGTCATTTTGAAATCTTTTACTTAATTAGTCGATGATCTTAACTGGAGCCATGTACTTTCTTTTACTGTCCTTTGAAATCCCTTTGTAAATGGGACGCTGCTTGTGGGAATAATGAGAAGCAAAGAATATGATATTTGTGTTATTGGTGGGCTGGGGCATGTAGGGCTTCCTTTAGGGATTGTTTTTGCTTCAAAAGGTCTGAGAGTATGCTTGCAGGATATAAATGAAGAATCTGCTGAAGTATTGCGTCAGGGAAGGATGCCATTTGTAGAATATGGTGCTGAGCCCATTCTTAAAGAGGTTCTTTCCAGCGGCAAACTGACCATCTCGCTTGAGCCTGAAAGCGTATCAATGGCGAAATATGTAATTATTGCTATCGGTACGCCAGTTGATGAGTACCTCAACCCAAAGACCCGTCAGTTCCTGGAGTTCATTCACGATATAAGGAAGTATCTTGACCCAACTCAGATAATTATTATAAGGAGCTCTGTTTTTCCCCATACTTGCCGGCAAATCGTAACCGAACTTAGAGACGACCAGGAATGGCACCTTGCCTATTGCCCAGAGCGTATTGTGCAGGGCTACGCTGTGCAAGAACTTGAGAAGCTGCCTCAGATTGTGGCTGGTGTCACAGAAAAAGCTGTTGAAGAGGCGTCTGAGCTTTTCAGCAAAATAACTTCAAAGATAATACATGCTTCCATGAACGAAGCTGAACTTGTAAAACTATTTTCTAATTCTTGGAGATATATCCAGTTTGCTGTTGCTAATCAGTTTCACATGATTTGTGAGGATTTTGATATGGATTATGATAGAGTTCGTAACATTATGGTTGAAGGGTATGAAAGGGCAAAAGGATTGCCTTCAGCTGGTTTCGCAGCCGGCCCGTGCTTGCTTAAGGATACTATGCAGCTTTCGGCATTTTATAATAATAGTTTCTTACTGGGCCATGCAGCAATGATGATAAATGAGGGCCTGCCTAATTTTATTGTAAAAGGGCTGAAAAATAAATACGACCTCAGTCAGAAGAAGGTGGGAATTTTAGGTATGGCTTTCAAGTCAAACATTGATGATATAAGAGATTCACTCTCTTTTAAATTAGGTAAAATATTGAGATTCCACGGGGCCAAAGTGTTTTACTCGGATGAGTTTGCAAATGATTCTGCATATATTCCCAAAGAGGAGTTGGTTAAGTCAAGTGATATTGTGATTATAGGTGCCCCGCATTCTAAATATAAAGAATTGGAAATACCTGGCAATGTAGATTTAGTAGATATTTGGAATATTATAAAACAATGAGTAAAAGAAAATGCATTTTATTGTTGGACACTAATGAGTATTTGGGGAGACTCGCTGAAGACTACTGTGGTGCACTGTTTGAGATAATGTGTGTGGTACGTAATCAACGTAATGTAAAGGAACTTTCTCATGAAGTTTTCGATACTCTCAACAACAATAAAATTGATTATATTTTTAACTTTTTGTCTGCTGTTAAGGTGCCAGTAGAAGTAATTAACTCTGCGAAGAAATTTGCTATTAATTTTCATCCTGCACCACCTGATTATCCAGGTGTTGGGTGTGCCAGCTATGCTTTATATGATAATGCTAAAGAGTATGGAGTTACTGCTCATCTTATGGATGAAACATATGATTCAGGCGAAATAATATCAGTTTTAAAATTTCCAATTTTGAATGATGATTACTGTGATACTCTATTTGATAGAGCTTTACAATACACACTAATGCTTTTTTATAATGTCTTGTATGAGCTGTATACCACAGGAGAAATTAACCCTTGTGGCGCAAAATGGTTGCGAAAGCCCTCAACGAGAAAAGAATTCGAGAAATTTATGACTATCCTTCCAACAGATCAAGAGGAGGAAGTTCAAAGAAAGATTATAGCAACTCAACATACCAAATTCTCTGGACCTTTTATAAGGATATTTGGACAACACTTTGAAATGCCGCCTAGAAAGAAATAATATTTATGAATAAGAAAATAAATTGGTGGCAACCGCAATTCGGGCAAGAAGAACAAAAACTTATACTTCAGGTACTTAATGATAACTATCCTAATGAAGGATATTATTCTAGCTTATTTGAACAGAAGATTGCCAAACTTGTAGGGGCAAAATATGCCATTGCGGTAACCAGTGGTACCGCTGCGATGTTTATGTCCTTAAAGGCATTAGGTATTGCCGATGGGGATGAAGTAATTGTTCCAGATATGACTTTTATAGCAACGGCCAATGCCGTTGATATGTGCAGTGCAACACCAGTGCTCGTTGATATTGATCCAAACACGCTTACTATTGATCCAAAAGCTTTTAAGAAAGCGATCACATCAAAAACAAAGGCAGTCATTCCTGTTCACGTAACCGGCAGAGCTGCCGACATGAAAACCATTCTTACTGTTGCTGAAGAGTACGAGATATATGTAATAGAAGATGCGGCTGAAGCTTTCATGTCTAAGTACAAAGGGAAACATCTTGGTAGATTTGGGAAGACCGGGTGTTTCTCTTTTTCGCCTAACAAGATAATCACAACAGGACAGGGTGGAATCATCGTTACTGATGATGATGAATTACATGTTCGACTACGCGAATTAAAAGATCAAGGGCGGCCTGTCAGAGGGACAGGTGGGGACGATATTCACCACAGCAGGGGATACAATTTCAAGTTTACCAACCTGCAGGCCGCTCTCGGGCTGGGACAGTTAACCTATCTGGATGAGAGGATGAAGCGGTTAGTTAAAACGCACGAAATATATGCTGATCGCCTTTCTGAGCTGGACGGTATAGAAGTATTGCTTTTTGATACTGGTGAAGAAGAACTACCACTCTGGACGGATGTTCTCATTGAAAACAGGGAAAAATTTATTGATCATCTAAAATCACTAGCCATTGATTGTAGAAAGTTCTGGCATCCTATACACACGCAGAAACCGTATAAATTGTCTAATAATAACTTTCCGAATTCAACACATCTAGCTTCCAAAGCACTATGGCTTCCTTCTGCATATACGCTTGTAGAAGATGACATAAACTATGTATGTGACGGGATAAAAAGCTATTTCAATGATTCATAAGCTTCTGTCTGAGTAATAGCACTTCAATGAAAGATAGTTATAAACTTTCGATTATTCTTCCTGTATTCAATGAAAAAGATAGCCTGCGTATTATGGTAAAGATACTTGAGGCTACACTCGATTTCCCCAATGAGATTCTGGTTGTGTATGATGATGCAATGGATAATTCCATTGATGCGGCGAAGGAAATGCAAAAAATCTTTTCCAATATAAAGCTGGTACATAATAATACCGGGCGGGGTGTTCAGAATGCAGTGAAGAAAGGGATTGAAGCATCCACAAGTGATATAATCCTTATAACCGCTGTCGACGAGGTATTTCCCATTATGGCAATCAAGGATATGCTGGAGTTAATAGAGGAACAAGGTTGTGATTTTGTCAGCGGTACTAGATATGCCTTGGGCGGGAAAAGGCTTGGGGGTTCATTTGTTGGAGGCTTGTTATCTCGTGTTGCAAATAGGATATTTAGATTAATTACAGGACTTGTTTTGACTGATGCTACAACTGGTATTAAAATGATTAGAAAATCTGCTATAAAAAGATTAGTGATTGAATCAAACCCCGTAGGGTGGGCCTTTGCCTTTGAGCTTTCTATCAAAGCGCAATTGGAGGGTATGAAGTTAGGAGAAATTCCTCTGACTTCTATTGATCGTTTGTTTGGTGGGAGTTCAACCTTTAAATTGGAGTCGTGGCTAAAGGAGTATTTGAGGTGGTTTTGGTGGGGTGTAAGAAGGGTATCACGATTTAATAGAAAGCAAAAAAGGGTTGTCACACTGCAGAAGTATTTGAGCTCATGATAATTTTTAATGAAGAGTAAAAAGAAATATTTGATTACAGGTGGTTCTGGCTTTATCGGGAGTGCACTTGTAAAGAGATTGGTTGAAGAAGGTAATAATGTTCGTGTCTTTGATAATAATTCCAGGGGGAACCTCAGACGTATTAATGATATTATAGAGAATATTGAGTTTATTAAAGGTGACATCAGAAATAAGGAAATAGTTGAAGAGGCATGCAAAGGAATTGATTGTTGCTGTCACCTGGCTTACGTGAACGGCACAGAATATTTTTATAAAATGCCTGAATTCGTCTTGGACGTTGCGATCAAAGGTGTGATGAATGTGCTTGACGGGTGTATACTTCATAATGTCCCAGAATTAATCATGGCTTCCAGCTCCGAAGTCTATCAGAATGCGTCTACTGTTCCAACGGATGAAAACGTTTCTCTCGTTGTTCCCGATGTATTCAATCCTCGTTATTCTTACGGTGGTGGTAAGATCCTCAGCGAACTGGTGGCTGTCAACTATGGGAGAAAACATTTTAATCATGTAGTCATTTTTCGTCCTCATAACGTTTATGGGCCGGATATGGGTTGGGAGCATGTGATTCCACAGTTTGTGTTAAGGATGAACGACCTATGCAGGGCAACAAGCGGTATAGTCAAATTTCCGATTCAAGGGACGGGAAAAGAAACACGGGCGTTTGTTTATATTGACGATTTTACAAATGGGTTAATGAAAGTAATTGAGCAAGGTGAGCATTTAAATGTTTATCATATAGGGACAAATGAAGAAGTTTCAATAGAACAGTTGGCTAAAGAGGTTGCAGTGCGCTTTGAACGTGAGATTGAGATTCTTCCTGGTGTTCCCATGAAGGGAAGTGCCTTGCGGAGATGTCCTGATATTTCAAAGTTAAGAAAACTCGGTTATGAGCCAAAGGTTGAAATTAAGGATGGATTAAGGTTGACTACCGAATGGTATATTGAGAACTCAAATTTAAAGCCTTAAACGAAAGGATCACCTCATGGCAAATGAAGGTAAAACATTTAATACTGGTACATCTACTGTAACTAAAAGTTGTCAGATATCTGGTTCAACAAATTTAATATCAGTTATGTTTTTGGGATATTTACCACCTGTAAACAAATTAAATACTGTAGGGCAGAGGCCAAAAGAACAAGCAAGTTACCCGGCAGAACTGCTGTACTGCCCCGATTCTCATTTGGTACAGTTAGGGCTAACGGTGGATCCAAAGATTTTGTTTCCAGCTGAATATCCATATACCAGTAGCACTACTAAAATTATAAGAGATAATTTTAAGGAGCTGTATGATGAGGTTTCCCATTTGTATAGAATTAACCCTGAGGACTTAGTTGTTGATATCGGTTCTAATGATGGCAATCTATTGAGTAATTTTAAAGATAATCATAGGGTACTAGGGATTACTCCGGAAGAGATCGGGGCTCAGGCTATTGAAAAAGGAATTCCCACTGTTATTGATTATTTCACAGAAAATGTGGTAGAGCAGGTATTAAATGTTTATGGCAAGGCAAAGATAATTACGGCAACAAATGTTTTTGCTCACATTGAGAATGTGAATGAAGTAGTAAGTATGATTCTAAAGCTTCTTGAAGATGACGGTATTTTCATTTCTGAATCTCATTACCTTCTCTCTTTAATAGAAACACTTCAATATGATACTATCTACCATGAGCATTTGAGATATTACTCGCTGACAAGTTTGAAGTATTTGTTTGATAGGCATGGGATTGATATTATTTATGCGAAAAGAATTCCAACGCATGGTGGTTCAATCAGGGTGTATGCAGCCAGAAAGGGAGTATATACTGTAACGGATAATGTTGAAGAAATCCTGTTAGAAGAAAAAGAAAAAATCAATTCTGTAGATAGTTTAATCGAATTCAGAAACAAAGTGGTCTTGTCTAAGCTTCAGCTTTATTCGCTTTTACTAGAGATAAAAGACAAGGGAGAGAGAGTTTATGGTATAAGCGCGCCGTCAAGAGCAAGCACTTTGATTAATTATGTGGGGCTGGATGATGGTATAATTGACTGTGTATTAGAGATAAAAGATTCCTACAAAATTGGCAGCTATATACCAGGCACAATTATTCCTATATTAGAAGAAAGCTTGCTTTTTGATGATCAACCTGAATATGCAATAATATTCTCATGGCACATCGCGGATGAATTGATACCCAAGCTCAAACAGAAAGGCTATAAAGGAAAATTTATTATTCCATTGCCTGTTCCGAAGATAGTGTAATGATTGTCTCATTAACTTAGTACAAACATTGTGATAGTAAAAAATAAAGACAGAGTAGTAACGGGTATCCTTAATAGTATTCTTGGTAGCTGGTATTATGTGTTATTAGCACTTTTTGCTGTAAACCTTCCTTTGATGATTCTTACCTGGAACACTGGAAATTTCAGTGATGATTATCAATATTTAAATCTATTCTTTACGAAACAGGCAATTTCTCCAATGTCAAGGGATATATTGGATATATTGGAGCCGACAACAGATGGCCATTTTGTTCCTGTTTGGAGATTAATAAATATAGCAATAACTCACATTCATTCTTCGCCTCAGTTTTTTCACTTTGTAATTCTGCTTTTTCATATTGGGACGGCTTACATGGTCTTTGTAATTGTTGAGTATACACACAAAGATAGGAAGCTTGCTCTCCTATCGGGTGTTTTGTATTTATTAAGTTATTGTGTATGCTTTAAGGCATTGGCATGGAACTGTTTTCATGCTCACGTTACAAATACGTTTACTGGTGTAGTTGCTCTTTTTTTTACTTTACTATATTTTAAACATAAGAAACGAATCCATTTATTATATATATTTCTATTTGTTTTGCTAACTATACTAAATTCTGAGAGTGGGTTTGGCTGGCCTGTTATTATAGGAGTTTTTGCATTGCTTGAAGTACTAAGAAGGAAAATTAGACTTCAGGAGGGATTGGGCTTAATTTTGATAATGATGATGGCTATCGGTATATACGGTTTCGGGACTTTTTGCTTCATGGGTAAGGCTTTTCCGATTTTTAGTAGAGTGCTACCAAATACAGAACAACAAATTGAGAAATTAATTAAGAAGCGTGAGCAAAACCCTGACTATAAAGATCAGGTAGCAGATGATTCGAATGACAATAAATCCCTGGTAATTAATGAAATGAGATCTACTTATGCACCCAGGACCTTGTCTGTTATGGTGATAAGGGCCGGAGATTTGATGATGAAGCTTGCTAACCTCTCAATAGTAGGATCAAGATTTAAGACATATATCAAATCATATATGCAGGACAACTTGACGACTGTGCATGAAAGACAATTATTTAAGCAAAAAATAAAGCGGATTGCCAAATA
>NYYU01000006.1 GCA_002685955.1 Parcubacteria group bacterium
ATTAGCTGTTTGGTATAGAGATTCCTGAAAATCTACTGGAATTTGATTATTTAATAATTGAATTTCAGTCACGTTCATTACCGGCCGAACTAGAGCATTGAATAAAGGACGAGGAACTTCAATTTGATCCTCTCCTCTAAGAGCTAAAGGAGAAAAAAAGTATGCGATAGCTACCATTAAAGATAAAGCGGTTAAAATAAAAGGCAGGCCTCTGCGAAGAATTTTATCTACTTGGATTTTAATTCTAACTTGTTTTTCTTTTATTGCTCTAAAAGACCCCAGGACAAAAAATACGCCAGCTATAAATAAGGTTGCCAAATATTCTAACTTAAAGCCAAAGACAAAAAAATAGCTGATAACAATAAAAACGAGCGTGATCATTAAAACCGCCCTTGATTTAGTTAATAGCCAGTTTAAGCCTAAAAAGATCAACAAAATCAGAAAGCCAATACTGGGCAAAAGCCAGCCGCCATCTCCAAAAAGGACGCTTTTTGTTCCAGCCCAGGTGCTAGCCGCTACTAAAGTAGCAATGCCAATAATGATTGATTGGGTAATACGGTTATTGTTCATTCGTTTAACTTCTCCCTATTATACAACAAATTAAATATATCTCAAAGCTATTTTCTCCACAACCTTATCCCAATTATATGTTTTCCGGCTATAATCCTTAATCTCTTTGGCCCGTTCTTTGGCAATTTTAGGATTTTTTAGAATAAATTCCAACTTTTGTTTTAAGTCCTTAATACTCTTATTTTTAAAAAGAAAAGGTGAACTTTTAAACATTTGTTTATGGATTCCAATGTTAGAAAGCAACAAAGGCCGGCCAAAGCTGCCCGCTTCTAAAACCGCTAAGGGCAGACCCTCTTGCTCTGAAGGATTAACGAATAAGCAGGCATTGCTGTAAAGTTCTTTTAATATTTTTCCTTGTTGAGCGCCTAAAAACATAATTTGATTATCACCGCCGGCCATTTTCTCAAGTTTAGCTTTATAGTCCTGGGTATAAAAACCAGGACCGATAATAACCAATTTTTTGTCTGTTTTAACCTGTTGAAATGCTTTGATTAAATAGTGAATACCTTTATGGGCAATTAAACGGCTGACTGCTAGGATATAGTTATTCTCTTTTAAGCCCCACTGCTTAATTAATTGAGCTGGAACATGATTAACCGGATTAACTCCGTGGGGAATAAAATCAGTTTTACGGTTGTACTGACTCTCAGTATATTTTTGTATTTCTAAAGAAACCGGGATAATTTCATCAGCTAAATAACAGCCCATCATTTCGCCTATGCTCAATGCAAACTGGGCAAAAGCGCCCCATTTCTCATGAAAATAGTCCCGGCAATGAAAAGTAAAGACGATTTTAGTTCTAGGTCTAAAAATCTTAGGTATCCAGATATTGAAAGCCGGCCCAATACCATGATAATGAATCACCTCGGCCCTAAGCTTAAAAAGAGCGTGAAGCGTAGCTAAAAAAGTATGGCTAATCGCATCTAAATGCTTAGTTTTTAAGCTGGGCAAAGAAATAAGATTCACTTGCCTGTATCTGTCTAGTTTTTTAGAAGTGTAATATTTTCTAGTATAGACAAAAACTTGGTAATTTTTCTTTTGAGCCAAACGCAAACTGACCTCTTCCACATGACGCTCAATTCCTCCGAAAAGCGTTGGTATGCCTTTTTGGCCAATCATAGCGATTTTCATATTATTCTAAAATATCTATTACCTCCCAATCCCGCTCAATAATCTTTTCTTTAATATATTCCTTTTGATTGTTTTTAGTAACAAATCTAAAAGACAAGCTGTCTACGCCTATTTGCTTCTGAACTAAAAGCTTGTAAGTGCCATTCTGTTTAACCTTTTCAGATATTTCAGGTAAAAGATATTTAAATTCAATTACCTTTTGCTGACCAGTCGGTATTTTAATCCAATTGCCAAAAACTGTTTTTCCTAATTCATCAATAAACGCTGTCATGTCTTCAAGACCGTTTGCTTGTAAAAGCCAGCTTCCCTGAGGCGCATAAATTCTTAAATATGCTCGGTAATCATCATTAAACCAATCCTTAGCTCCCCCAGTATGCGTATAAATAATCCTTAAGGTCGCTTCTGGTCTTTCCTTGTCTAAATCAAGCTCGTACTCTACTTGTCGGGTGATAAAAAAGTTGCTTTTGCGAGCGGCTAAGTTAGCTTCAACAATCATTAAATAATCAGCTTGATAGGTTTGGTTAACTTGGCCGGCCCAGCCTTGAGCTGAAATTATTCTCTGAACTTCTTCATCTTGAAAATACAAAAGGATATTTTTTCTGTTTAATTCCTTTAAGGCCAAATCTTTAATTTTCCGCTGTTCCCAGAAACTATCTTTGGCTAAGCGAGTTAAAATTTCTTGACCTAGGGCTTTAAGAATTGTTTTTCTTTCTCCCCTAACAAGGCCTCGTTCTAGATATCCTTGCTCTACTTCATATTCTAATTGATAAAGCGCGTCTTCAGCTTGAAACTCTTTATCAAATTCAGTTAGATAAATCGGACCGGTTAATTTTAATAATTCAGGCAGAATTGAGGCATTAATTCCGATAATGCCGTCAAATTCTTCCAGACCGCCTTGAAGATGATAAAAATATTCAACTTGCTGAGCTGAAATAATAAAATCGGGCGACCAGTTACCATCTCTCATTTGCCAGTTATTTACTTTTAAATGATCTTTAATTGGTTGGGGCGGATCGGTTTGGACACTGCCAAAACCATCAAAAATATTAGTATCGTGTATTTGAAAGAAAGTTACTTGACCATTTTTAACTTTAATAATGGCAAAGCTGCCCAAATAACCGCCGCTTGGTCTTAATTCTAAATTATTCTGTAAAAGCAAAAGATAAGTTTTTTCTTGGCCCAAACCAGTCAATTTAGGAATTAATTTCCAATAAGAAATTTCTTGGGTTTGGTTCAAGATCCAGCCTTTTTGCCATATTAAAAAACCGCCGATTAGGACTAAAATGATTGAAAAACTAATTAAGATTTTAATGGTGTTTGACTCTTTCATAGATTTTAATTATCTTCTTATAATGATTCTCCGGGTTATACTTGCTTAAAACCTGTGCTTGGCCCTGCCGGCCCATTTGATTAATTAATTTTAAATGTTTCAAGGCCCAAGCCATCTTGGCTGACAAATCATTTTGATTATTGGGCTTAAATAGCAAGCCAGTTTTCATATTTTTAATCATTTCGGACAAACCGCCAATTTTAGCGGCCATGACCGGCTTGGCCAAAGCTAAGCTTTCTAAAACAGCATAAGGAAAATTCTCTGGCCAGAGCGAAGGTACAATTATTGAACAAGCATTAGCAATGGTTTTTTGCAGCAATTTACCTTTTTTTATGCCCAAAAATTCTATTTGTTGATGATAGCCAGCTAATTTTTCTAAATTCTCTTTTTCTGGACCATCCCCAGCTATCTTCAACTTTACTTGCGGAAATTGATCTGAAATTTCTAAAAAGGATCTGATTAATAAATCAACTCCCTTTTCCCGGCTCAAACGACCAAAATATAGTAAATACGAATCTTTATTTGACGGAGTTAAGCTTAAAGATGATTTATTAACAAAATATGGAAGATAAACTATCTTTTCTTTAGGAATCCCCCAAGCTAAAGCTTTTCTTTTAAGGAATAAACTAGGCGCTAAAAAAACATCTATCTGCTCAGCTACTTTTAAAAAATCTCTTTGCCAGATGCCCTCTAAATAACCGCCCAAGCTTTCAATATATGAATCTTTAATACATTTTTTAGTTAAACAAAAACGATAATCTTTTTCTTTTAAACAGTCAAAACAAGCTTGTTTCTGGGAAAAGAACTTATAATTCGGGCAAAAAAGCTTGTAATCATGCAAAGTCATTGCGATGGGGATATTGTATTTTTTTAAAGCAAAAATAATTGATGGTGAAAAATGACTGAAAATGTTGTGAAGATGCGCTATATCTGGCTTTTTATATTTAACAATTTTCTCTAGTTTCTTTTTTGCCTCCTTGTTCCAAAAAATTCGTCTGGCTTTTTTAAAAACCTTACTGAATCCTGGTTGATCAGAAAAATCAATAAGCTTGGCAAAATCCTTTTCTTCAGGCAAATGGAAGTTTTGAGGATGTTGAGCGCTCCAAACTGAAACCTGATGAGCTTTTTTAGTCAAAAGCTCCGCTAAGTCAAAAAAATATCGCTCTGCTCCCCCCTTAATGAAGAAAAACTTATTTATCTGTAATACTTTCATTAATTTGTCGAGACCACAACCTTTGATCTATTTGACTGACAGTCTATTCTCTGCGCCGGAAATAAAAGTTTGATTTTTGCTTTTATAATCCAAAAACCTACTCTTAACCAATGTTTTCTGATGGCTTGTCGAGTAGTACAAATCATCCAATTGATTGGACTTTTCTGGGGCAAAAGCATTTCTCTGGTTCTTAAGCCAAAATCAGACCAATTTCTAACTCTTCGTAATCTGCCTATTCTTAATCCCCAAACATCTGAAGGATAAATATTGCCAATCGGGTCAATGAATAAAGAAGTTAATCCGGAATAATCTGGCAGAATTCTTTTTTGCTCTTCTAAAAATCTCAATAAGCCCCAGGCAAAGTATGCCCTTAACCATTTTTTAGGCGAAAAGCTTTTAATTTCCTGGTCAATCAGCCAATTAAGTTCTCGGTTTATCTTCTTCAAATTATTTATCTGGTTATCGTTTTTATCAAAATAGTGATTGGAGTTATGATAAGCGGCTAAACTGAATTCTACTTCTAGTTCTCTGCTTAACCGATAAATTCTTTTTAATTGATTAATATTTTGATCACCTAAAGTAAAAGCAATCTTAATATCTCTTAAGCCTAATTCCTTTAAAAGTCGAATTGTTTCTAAAACTAAACTATAGCCGCCGGGAAAGCCCCTTAATTCCTCATGGACTCTGCCAAAACCATCTAAAGAAACAGCAATACCAATGTCTCTTTTAAATCTAATGATTTTCTGCATTTGTTTTTTAATTAAACTAGGAGAAAAACCATTAGTGGAAATAACGATTTTGGCTTTAGGACACTGACGGCTGATAATTCTAATAATTTCTGGCAATTCTTTTTTTAAAAAAGGCTCTCCCCCGCTTAGATTGATATTTTGAGCGTTTCGTGGTAAATTAGTATAATCAATCGGCTGACAAGAGGCAGTTCCTTTTTTCTGCCAAATATTACAAAACTGGCAACGGCTGTTGCATTGATAAGTTATGGCCAAAACAAAATCTTTAGGCGCAAAATTATTTGATTGACTGGTTGATTTACTCATCATTAATATTATTACTTTACCAAAGGTTATGGAAAATGTCAACACAAAACAATCAAGAAAACTATTCTATTTTTTATTAAGCTTAGTCCTTTTAAGGCCTAGTTTAGACATTACCAGTCAAATAGAATTCCAAATTCATCCAAGTCTGCCCCTAATGAATCCTAATATTATTATCGGCGGATTGGTTTTTTTAATTAGTCTGCTCTTTTATTTTAAAAACCTGAAAAATATTCATGCGATTCCCCTTTTCTATCCTATTTTTCTGACGATCGGCCTGTTTCTGATAAGTATTTTCTATTCGGTTAACGCCTTTGCCAGTATTAGAGAATTTATTCGTTTTAGCGCTATTTTCCTTTTGTATTTCTTAGCTTATTGGCTAATTGAAAACAGAAAAGATTTCTATTTATTGCTCAAAGCCATCATCATCAGCTATTTTCTGCCTAGCTTGGTTGCTTTGGTCCAATTAGTTTTTGGTTTAGGCCTACCTGATGATTTTGGCGGTTTTAAAAGAATTTATGGCACTTTTGCTCATCCTAATCCTTTTGCCTTTTATACCTTTTTCATTGTCGGATTAACTCTCTGTTTATTATTATCCCTCCAACAAAGTAAAAAGGATGATCAAATTAAAAAATATTTCCCATATTTTTGGCTCTTTGCCGGCTTAGCGATTTTCCTTCTTTTTGCCACTTATACTCGCAGCGCCATCGCCTGCCTTTTTATCTTTATGGCTATTTTTGGTATTTTCAAATACCGCAAAATTCTTTTAATGGGCGTTTTACTTTTCTTTTTTGCTTATTTTTTCTCTGATGTTTTTCAAGAGCGTCTTTGGGAAATGATTACTTTAGATCCCTATGGTTCAATTATTTGGCGCTTCCGTCTTTGGCGGGATATTATTCCTATATCGCTCTGGCAGCCTTGGTTTGGCTATGGAGCAGGAACCTTTACAAAAATAGTTGAATTTTACCGAGGGTTTAGATGGGGCAGCTTAGACGCTCATAATGATTATTTAAAAATCTTTATGGAAAATGGCTTAGCCGGCCTGGTCGCCTATGGCTGGCTGATACTTGGTCTTTTTTCTTATCTTTTCAAAATATTCAAAAAATCCATTGACCAAGATAAAGTTTTAACTTTAGGCATCCTGGCAATTAGTTTAAGTTTATTTATGATTGCTTCAGTTGATAATGTTCTGCGCGGCACTGCTTTACAATGGAATTTCTGGATTTTGATTGCCGGTTGGTTTAAATTAAAAGCTTGACAAAATATGTAAAATTTATTAACGTTATAATTGCCTGAGATAGAGGCATTTTTTTATGAATACAAACATAAATCAAACAATTAAAATACTTTATCAAAAGAAATGGTTAATTTTTTGGTTGACTGTTTTAGGCGCAGTCCTGTTTTTTGATTTAATAGTTATCCAGCCAGCTCAATACAAAGCTAACTTTAAAATATTGGTTATTCAAAAACAGCTGGCTGGCCAGGATATCTATAGCATTTCTAAATCAAGCCAGTATCTCTCTCAGATTCTAAAAGAAGCAATTTATTCTGATAGTTTTTTTGACGCAGTTATTCAAGCGCCTTATCAAATAGAAACAACTGACTTCCCTATCACATCCAAACAAAGACAAAAACAATGGAAAAGGACTGTTAAAGTTAAAATTGCCCGTGATTTGGGAATCATGGAAATAGATGTGTTTTATCCTGATAAACAAAAGGCCAAACAAATTAGCCAAGCAGTAGTTAATATCTTAACTAAAGATCATCGGCTTTATCATGGGGGCGGTCAAAACGTGGAATTAAAACTCTTGGATTATCCTTTGGTCAATCAAAAACCAGTCATGATTCATATCTGGCTGGGAACAATCTTAGGCGCTTTAACTGGATTGTTAATCGGTTTGCTTTGGGCTTTAAAAAAAGACAAAGCAAAAGAAGATCTTCCGATTATATAGGAAGAAGCTTCCTTTTTGAACAAAATTGTGATATTTTGTCTAAAAAGGAGGTTTTAGGGAATCGCTTTTTAACAAAAACAAAATTCAAATAATCTAGAAACTCAAGAGAAAGGAGATAAAACCATGAAATTAACAAAACGTGAGTTTTTATTCGCGATAGGCGCCGGAGCTGCTGCTGCGTGTAGCCCGTCAGGCGCTGGCAACGATGACGAATGCGAGTTTAACTACGATTACTATGATGTAGTCCCCCGGGCCAGCGACGACGGTATTATAACTCTGAAAATAAAAGTTTGGTGCTTAAGCCATACTAATGGTGGAACCATACCCCCTGAAGAAGGAACGATTATCTACCTTCATTCAATGACCTTGAATCACGCTGATCCATGCAATGATGTGATTGCATGGGCTCCAATTAGAAATGGCTGGTTAACGTTTAACTTTCTGAATCCAGCCGATAGTCCGGCTAACGATGGATTCCGGGACAGATTCTGGGGTAGCGTTTTAAGAGAATGTGACTTCAATACCCCAACCTGGTGGCTCTGCATTCCGAAAGAAAGAAACCCTTACTACAGGGAGGAATGTCCTCCTAGCCGCAACCCAGCCATCGAAATGGTTTTCTGGCGGCTAAATCAAAAAATCACGGTTGTTCCATCCTGGGAACCCTGTGATCAAGTCGGACCGGGATGTCAACCATAACCCCTAACCTCCACAATGCAAAAAGGGACGCTCTTAATGAACGCCCCTTTTTAAATTGCTATTTTCTATTTTATTTCTTTTCAGGTTCAGCTTTCTCTTCCTCTTTAACATCTTCAAACTCTCCTTCAACACTCTTTCCTTTTATCTCTGGCTCGCTCTGTTCAGCTTTTTCTTCCTGAACTTTTTGATACAATTGAGCGCCGATTTTCTGAATAGCTTGTGATAATTCATCAATCGCTTTTTTAAGTTCATCTATCTCACTACTGTCTTTTAATTTTTTAAGATTGGCCAGTTTTTCGTCAACTTCCTTCCTATCTTCTGGTTTAACTTTATCGCCCGCGTCTTTTAACGCTTTTTCGGTTGAAAAAATTAAAGTATCAGCTTGGTTGCGAACTTCAATTAATTCTTTTTTCTTACGATCTTCAACCGCATGCTTTTCTGCTTCTTGTTTCATTTTTTTAATATTTTCTTTAGATAAAGCTGAAGAATCAGTAATAGTAATATGCTGTTCTTTGTCAGTCCCTTTATCTTTGGCCTTAACATTTAAAATGCCGTTGACATCAATATCAAAAGTAACTTCAATTTGGGGCACGCCTCGAGGCGCCGGCGGGATGCCGTCTAAAATAAATCGCCCCAAAGTTCGGTTATCTGTTGACATTGGCCTTTCGCCTTGTAAAACATGGATGTCAACCGCTGGCTGATTATCAGCCGCCGTAGAAAAAATCTGAGTCTTAGAAGCAGGAATAGTTGTATTGCGTTCAATTAACGGAGTCATTACGGCGCCTAAGGTCTCTATGCCCAAAGTTAAAGGAGTTACATCTAACAAGAGAACTTCTTTGGTTTCGCCTGTTAAGACCCCTCCCTGAATAGCCGCTCCCATAGCAACCGATTCCATGGGGTCAACCCCCCGTTCAATTTTTTTGCCGGCATAATCTTCAACAAAGCTTTGGACAATTGGCATGCGGGTTGGCCCGCCAACTAAAATAATTTTAGTAATATCATTAGGAGTTAATTTAGCATCCTTAATTGCTTGTTCCATGGGCTGATGGCATTTTTCAACAATTGGCTTAACCAGTTCTTCTAATTTAGCCCGAGTAATTTTCATGGTTAAATGCTTGGGATTATTCTCATCAGCGCTGATAAAAGGCAAATTAATGTCTGTTTCTAAAGTGGAAGAAAGTTCAATTTTAGCTTTTTCGGCCGCTTCTTTGAGTCGCTGCAGAGCGGTCTTATCTTGCTTTAAATCAATGCTATTTTCTTTTTTAAATTCATCAGCAATATATTCGGTTAAAACTTCATCCATATCGGTCCCACCCAACTGGGTATCACCTGAAGTTGATTTAACCTCAAAAACACCCTCGCCGAAATCCATCATAGTCACATCAAGCGTGCCGCCGCCAAAGTCAAAAACCAGAATTTTTTCTTCTTGACCGACTTTATCAATCCCATAAGCCAAAGAAGCGGCCGTCGGCTCATTAATAATCCTAACCACTTCTAAACCGGCAATCGCTCCGGCATCTTTGGTAGCTTGCCTTTGGGCATCATTAAAATAGGCCGGAACAGTAATGACCGCTTTTTCAATCTTTTCTCCTAAAAAAGCTTCGGCGTCTTTTTTGACTTTCTGAAGAATGAAAGCGGAAAGCTGCTGAGGCGTATATTCTTTACCCCTCAAGCTAATTTTCTCCTTAGTGCCCATTTTCCGCTTAAAAGCAGTAATGGTATTCTCCGGATTAGCTATTGCTTGTCGACGGGCTGGTTCGCCCACCAAAAGATTGCCATCTTTGTCAAAAGCAACATAAGAAGGAAAAGCTTTGCCGCCGCCCACCACGGTTCCTTCAGCTGAAGGAATAATAGTTGGTTTGCCTGCTTCAAATACTGAAGCAGCTGAATTAGAAGTGCCTAAATCAATACCTATTATTTTTGTCATATGTTAATTTTGTCTTAATTTATTTAATTTTTATCGGGACTTTCTTAGTTTGTCTATTTGCTTTAGTCAGCTTAGGAACGGTGATCTTAAGTACTCCTCCAAAACTTTCAGCTTTTGCTTGACCTCCTTTAACCTCTACTGGCAATTTAACTATTCTGCGGAAAGATCCCTTTTTTATTTCTTTTCTTAAATAATCTTTTTCTTTAATTTGTTTTCCCTCTTCAACCTTTCCCTGAATAATCAACATATTATCTTCAATAGAAACTTCCATATTCTCTGGCTTGATTACTCCCAAAGATACTTCAATATATAAATTGGTCTTATCTTGATAAATATCTATAGCTGGTTCTTCGGTTCCAGCTCCTGGCATAAAAGGCATCCACTCATCTTGCCCAAATACATCAGGCATATGATCAGGCCTTTCTAATTCTTTAAATGGTCGCCAATTGATAGGCATAAATTTAATTTTTAATTTTTAATTTTTAATTTTTAAACATTAAGATATTAAAAACTATTTAAAAATTATAAAATTATAAAATTATTTAGCTAATTTAACTTTACTTGTTCTTAAAACCTTATTATTTAAAGTATATCCTTTTTGTATTTCTTTAATAATCATTTCTCCTTTTCCTTCAATTGCTTCATGAAGCTCTGGATTAAATTTCTGACCCACTGCCTTTATTTCTTTGACATCATACTTCTGTAAAATACTATCCATTTGTTCCTTGATTCGCTTAATTCCTTTACTATCCTTTGAACCTATTTCTAAACTATCCAGAACTGGCAATAACTGCTCAATCAAACTTGCTTGGCCATAATTTCTTAATTGTTCCACAATTTGTTCCTGGCGTCGGCGATAGTTAATTAAATCAGCCCGAGCTCTTTGGGTTTGGGATAAATATTCCTCCTTTTCTTTTTGGCATTGCTTAATCCTCTGTTTAAGCTTTTTTGATTTATGACCAGTTGTTTCAGAATCTTCAGAAATATATGTAATCTTTTTTTTCATAACCTTGTTATCAGTCTATCATCTTTCCAAAAAAATGTCAAAATGGTAGAATAGAAGAAAACAACTTAGGAGGATTTTATGAAAAAAATTACAGCTCATAGTATAACTTGGATTGATGTCCAAAAACCTAAACAAAAAGATCTTGACGAACTTAAGGAAAGATTCAATTTTCATCCTTTTATTGTCCAACAATTCCTCCCGCCCATTCATCGTCCTAAAGTAGAAGAATACCCTAATCAGCTTTTTATTGTTCTCCACTTCCCTATTATCAATCAAAGGCAAGGACGGACAAAATTAGTTGAATTAGACCTCATTATCACACCCACTACTTTAATTACTAGCCACGCTAATAAAATTCCTGATTTAGAAACATTTTTTAATGATTGCCAATTTCAAGAACACCATCAAAACCAATACTTTAAAAGCAGTGGACATTTACTCTTTAATTTGCTTGATTGGTTAATTGATTCTCGATTACCTATTCTTGATGAAATTGGTGAAAAGATTGAAAGGATTGAGAATAAGGTTTTCCAAGGCAAAGAAAAAGAAATGCTGACAAAAATTGCCATGGTTAAAAAAAGTCTAATTGACTTCCATCGAGCCATCAAACCACAGCTCTCTATTTTAAAGATTCTAGACAAAAAATCAACTAGGCTCTTTAGTCTAGAAACCAAACCTTTATCTCAAGAAGTGCTTGGCTCAATTATTCGAGTTTGGAATCTTTTAGAAAATCACCGAGAATTAATTAATTCTATTGAACAAACCAATAATTCCTTGCTTTCCTATAAATTAAACGATATTATGAAATTCTTAACGGTTGTTTCCTTTATTACCCTTCCTTTAAACATTATTGTTGGCTTCTTTGGTATGAATGTATTCAGTAATACGCCACTTGTTCGAGAAAGTCCCTATGCCTGGGCAAGCATTCTTGTTTTTATGTTCATGGCTACAATTATCATGATTATCTATTTTAAAAAGAAAAAGTGGCTTTAAATCATGTTTTTGTATAATACCCTTAGTCATAAAAAAGAAACCTTTAAACCGATTAAAAAGAATCAGGTTTCTTTTTACCATTGCGGACCGACTGTTTACTGGACTCAGCATCTGGGCAATCTTCGAGCCACGCTTTGGGCTGATCTGGTAGTTAGGATTTTTAAGTATTTAGGCTACCAAGTAACTCACGTTCGTAATTATACCGATGTTGGACATTTAACCAGTGATCAGGATGAAGGTCAAGATAAAATAGAGCAAAGCGCTCAACAAGAAAAAATAACCCCTGAACAGATTGCTGAAAAGTATGTTAAAATCTTTGAACAAGATACTAAAGAATTAAATATTTTAGAACCAACTCATAAGCCTAGGGCGACCCAATACATTCAAGAAATACAAGAAATGACCCAAATCCTTTTAGATAAGAGCTATGCTTATAGCACTGACCTGGCCGTCTATTTTAATACCTCTAAAGCTAAAAACTACACTCAATTATCTGGTCAAAAGATTGAAGATAAGCTTAAGGGCGCCGGCAAAGCAGAAGTATCTGATCCTAATAAAAAGCATCCAGCTGACTTTGCTTTATGGTTTTTTAAGGCAGGCAGGCATAAAAATGCTTTGCAAACCTGGGCCTCGCCTTGGGGGCAAGGCTTTCCCGGCTGGCATATTGAATGCTCGGTCATGAGCAAAAAATATTTAGGCGCAACGATTGATATCCATATGGGCGGCATTGAGCATATCCCGGTTCATCACACTAATGAAATCGCCCAGAGCGAATCCGCTAATGGCGTCAAGTTTGTTAATTACTGGCTCCATAACGAACACTTGCTGGTGGATAATAAGAAGATGTCTAAATCAGCTGGTACTGGTTACAGCTTGGCTCAAGTCAAACAAAAAGGATTTAATCCTTTAGCCCTAAGATATTTATTTTTACAAGCTCATTATCGCTCTAAACAGAATTTTACCTGGCCATCAATGGAAGCGGCTCAAAAAGGTTTAAATAACTTACTTAGTCAAATTAAAGAATTAGGTGATCAGGCGGGCAAAGTTAATCAAGTATTCCAAGATAAATTTATTGAAAAAATATCAGATGATTTTAATCTCCCTCAAGCTTTAGTGATTGCCCAAGAAGTATTAAAATCAGATTTAACTAATCAAGCTAAACTAGCTACTCTTTTAGATTTTGACCAAGTTCTAGGCTTGAATTTAAATAAAAAACAAGAGATTAAAATTCCTCAAGAAATTACCAAACTTGTTCAAGAACGCGAACAAGCTAGAAAAAATGAAGAATTTAAAAAAGCTGATGAAATTAGGGATAAAATAGAAAAAAAGAATTATCAAGTAGAAGATACTGCCCAAGGACCAAAAATATCCCCAAAATACTAACCAATTCTACACTTGTCATAAATAAGTTGAAGCTTTAGAATATAGGAGGATCTCTCCTATAATTTTAATTAAAAATGGCTAAAGAAAAAATAGACAAACTACCACCTCAAAACATTGAAGCCGAACAATCAGTGCTCGGCTCTTTAATGCTGGATAAAGAAGCAATCAGCCGAGTGGCTGATATTCTTAAACCAGACGACTTTTACCGCAACACTCACGCTAATATTTATCAGATTATGCTGGAACTTTTTGAAAAAAATGAACCGATTGATTTATTAAGTTTAACTAACCGCTTAAAGGAAAAAAAGCAAATGGAAGAGATTGGCGGAACCAGCTATTTAACCAGCTTAGTTAATTCTGTACCAACGGCCGCTCATATCACTCATTATACTAAGATTGTTAAAAGTAAAAAAGTACTGCGTGATCTTATTGACACTTCCCATCAAATTACCCAATTAAGCTATCAAGAACCAGAAGATATTGAAAATCTAGTTGATACGGCCGAACAAAAAATCTTTAGTATTTCTCAGAAATCAGTTAGCCAGAGATTTACCATAGTTAAAGACAGTTTAGAAGAAGCTTTTGAACGAATTGATAAATTACATCGAGGAGATGAAGTTACCAGAGGTATTCCTACTGGATTTATTGATTTAGATAATCATTTGTCTGGTTTCCAAAAATCAGATATGGTTATCTTAGGAGCCAGACCATCGCTTGGAAAAACTAGTTTAGCCCTAGATATCGCTCGTCATATCGCCACCAAGGAAAAAACACCTGTTGCCTTTTTTAGTATTGAAATGTCTAAAGAACAAATGGTTGACCGTCTTATCTCCGCTCAAGCTCAAGTTGATTCTTGGCGCATGCGCACCGGTCGTTTATCAGGCGAAGGTCCTGATAATGACTTTGAGCGGATTCAACGAGCCATGGATGAATTATCAGCTGCGCCTATTTTCATTGATGACACTCCTTCACCAACCGTAATGCAAATGAGGGCAATGGCTCGCCGCCTTCAGGCCGAACATAATATCGGACTGATTATTGTTGATTATCTTCAAATGATTCAACCTCATGGTTATAATGATTCGCCTGTTCAACAAATGACCGAAATATCTCGTGGCTTAAAAACCTTGGCTCGTGAACTTGAATTACCTGTTTTAGCTCTTTCCCAGCTTAACCGATCGGTAGAAAGCCGTTCTCCAGCTATCCCTCGTCTTTCTGATCTCCGTGAAAGCGGAAGCCTGGAACAAGATGCCGATGTAGTTCTTTTAATCTATCGCGAAGATAAAGACCGAACTGGTAGTGAACGGAAAAATATTGCTGAAATTCATATTGCCAAACATCGTAATGGACCAACTGGTAAAATAGAATTGTTTTTTAATGAAAGCCAGGCTAGTTTTAAAGACCTGGAAAGGCATTTAGGCGAATAATATATGTTTCCAGATTCAATTCAAAATTTAATTAATAATTTAAGTAAATTACCTGATATTGGCCCTCGAGCGGCTACCCGGTTAGTTTTTCATTTACTTAACCAAAAGCAAAAAGAATTAACCGAGCTTTCATCGTTAATAAAAAGCTTGAAATCCGAAATTGAATTATGTGGGCAATGCTTTAATTTAACCTCTAAGGATCAACTCTGTTCTGTTTGTCAAGATAAAAAAAGAGATCCTAGTAAGATTTGTATAGTAGAAACTCCTTTGAATATATTGCCAATTGAAAAAACCAAACAATTTAATGGACTTTATCATGTTTTAGGCGGATTAATATTTCCCAGTAATGGAATTGGTCCGGAAAAACTGAAAATTAACCAACTAATAACCAGATGTAAGAATAATCAGTCAAAAATCACCGAGCTTATTTTCGCCTTAAGTCCCAGCACCGAAGGAGACACCACTACCTTATATATTGAACGTTTGCTAAAACCTTTGAAAATAAAAACAAGCCGTTTGGCGCGCGGCTTGTCTATGGGCAGTGATTTAGAATATATTGACGAACACACTTTATCTAGCGCTTTGCGTGAAAGAAAGTAATTTTTAAAACTTTAAGATTTCTACTTCGGTATAGGGCTGGCGATGCCCTATTTTTTTCTGGTAACGTTTCTTGGGCTTGTACTTAAAAATAGTTATTTTCTTAGCTTTATCCTGTTTAAGAACTTTTGCCTTAATTTTAAGACCCTTAATAAAAGGCGCGCCTATTTCTGTTTTTTTACTTTTAATCAACAACAAAACCTGATCAAAGGTAATTTCTTTGCCCGGTTCTACCTCGAACTTTTCTATTTTAATTTTATCACCAGGCGAAACAAGATATTGTTTTCCCCCAGTTTTAATTACAGCAAACATAAATTTAATCTTAAATTATTATTCATCATCAAGCTCCAATAAAGGGTTAGCGACATCTTCTGTTTCTATTTGCGGCTTACCGCTGGCAATCTTAGATACATCTTTATCTATCTTTTGAAGTTCCTTATTACTCCGGTTATAGGTATTAACTGAAGCATTAATGCTATTGCCTAGCTTTTTATGATGGAAACTATAGCTTTTAACATGCCGGTCTAGCTTGCCTACTAACTTAATAATCTCTTTGGTTGATTCTTCAATCTGCATGCCCCGAAGACCTTCTAGAATTGTTTGTAAATAAGCAAAAAAGGAAGTGGGCGAAACTATATGAATATGTTTTTCTCTTACGGCGTAATCTAACAGGCTCCTGGTATTAACTTTAATCGCCCCGATCTTATTAACCAACAAATCATAATAAATTGCTTCGGCCGGAATAAACATAAAAGCAAATTCGTAAGTTTTTTCCTTGGGCCTAATATATTTAGCCGTTTCATCAATTCTGGCTTTTAAATCATTTTTAAATGCTTTTTCCAATTGTTCTCTTCGCTGTGGATTATTCTCTTCTATAATCCTATTATAATTCTCTAAAGAAAATTTAGAATCAATCGGTATTATTTTATCCTTAAGAAAGATAACTGCATCAACTATCTGACCATTCTTAAACTGATACTGCATTTGATACTGTTCCGGACTAAAAATATTCTTTAATAATTCTTCTAAATAATATTCTCCTAGAATTCCTCTTTGTTTAGGATTATTTAGAACATTTTCTAATGATTGAAGGTTTTCTGCAAAACCAACTACTTGTTTGTTGGTATTTTTTAATTCAGTTAATCCTTCTGTAACGCTTTTGATAATCTTAGCGCTTTCGCTGAATTGTGACTGAACCGCTTTAGCTGACTGAGATAATTTACTATCAACTGTCTGGTCTAATTGGTTTAGTTGTTGTTGAAGCATTAATAATGATTCGCTGTCTTGTTTGTCTGGTTTTTTTCTGGATAATAAAAAAAAGTTCAGGCCCAAACCTATAATTACAAAAACCAAGAGCAAAACAATTAAATACTCCATTAAAACTACTCTAGCATAACTAAATCAAAAAGACAAATTAAACCCTTTTAATTAAATAAAATTTCGGCTAAGACAAATGTTAAATAAATAGCTAATAGGAAAATTCCTTCTCGTCTGGTAATTTTTTTATCAGTGCGTAAAAAGATTAAAAAGAAAATAGCCGCTATGACCAGAAAAAACCGGCCAATCACAAAAGGTGAAAAATCAACAATTATAATCGGATGAATTAAAGAGACTATTCCTAAAACCAAGCTGGCCGGAATAATTACTGAACCCATCAGATCACCAATGATCATCCAGCCCTCACCCCTCCGAGCGGCCTGAATACTAAAAAAGATTTCTGGCAAAGCATTGCCCAAGCTAACAACCAAGATACCAATTAAAGCCAAAGAAAGATTAAAGCTGGTTGAAAAAAAAGTGGCTGATCTAACAATTCCCTCAGCCGCTAAAAGGAGTAGAAAAACTGACCCGGATAAAACAGCTAACTTCTTAAAAAACTTCTTAAATCCTATTGTTTTTGAAACATAGTTATAACGCTTGCTAAATCTCTCCTTTTTGGCAAAAAGCCAAGCAGCATAAATAATAAAACCCATGATTAAAACCACCCCGTCTATTCTAGAAATCGTTCCATCAAGAACCAAAAGCAAAGGTAAGATAGCAATTAATAAAGTAAAAATAGCGCTTCCTTGAACAGTTCGGCTTGATAGCTTTAATCCCCCTTTTGAAATTAAAACAGCCAAAGCAACCGCCACGGTTAAATCAATAATATTACCTCCGACGATATCGCCAAATGATAATTCTGGAATTCTGTGCAAAGCAGAGCTGATACCCACAGAAAGATTAGGGATGGCCCCAGCTAGAGCCATAGTAAAAAAAGCAACGACAAATTCTTTCCAACCCAAAAACTTAGCAATATCAGTTAAAGAACTAATCAAGCGACTGCTAGCATAAGCTAAAATAAAAAAAGATGTGATAAAAATACCAAAGTAAACAAAAGTCATACTTATCTAAAGACCTTTCTAGTAATAAAATAATATTTAGTTACTTCAATTAAAGCTATATTAAAGACTCCTAAGCCTAAAACTAAAATCCAGTCAAATGAATTCAAGGGAACAGTTTTAAGCAAGGTCTGTAAAAAAGGCAGATAAAGAGCGCCTAAAAGCATAATCACGCCAAAAAACCAGGCGTAAATTAAAAACTTGTTAGAAAAAAGGTTAATCTGCCAAATATTTCTTCTTAAGCTCTTACAAGAAAAAATATAAAAGAGCGAGTCTATGGTTAAAGCGGTAAAAATAACAGAACGGATATGAACTATTTGATACCCAGAAAATTTCAAGAGCCAAAAGAAAAGGCCTAATAAAAGAATATCAGTAAATAAGCCGATAATAAAGATTAGGGTTTTCATTTCTTTATTTAAAAGGGAAAAGGCGTAATCTCTCGGCTTGCGCTTCATAATATCGTCTTCTTTTTTCTCAAAAGCTAAAGTAATCCCGATCGGTCCATCCTCAATCAAATTAACCCATAAGATCTGGCCGGCTAAAACTGGCAAAGGCCAGCCAAAAAGCAAACTAACTCCAATTAAAATAACTTCGGTAAAGCTATCTGAAAGCAAATAAGTAACTACTTTTCTAACATTATCAATAATCGCTCGGCCTTCTTCAATGGCTGCTTCAATCACGCTAAAATTATCGGTCAGCAAAACTAGATCAGCTACTTCTTTAGCAACATCGGTGCCCGAACCCAAGGCCACGCCAATATCAGCTTGTTTCAAGGCAGGCGCGTCATTAATCCCATCTCCAGTCATAGCTACTACTTCCCCGTTTTTTTGCCAAGCTTGAACAATTCTTAATTTTTGAGCTGGCTCTACCCGAGCATAAATCTGAATTTGTTTAAACCTTTGTTCAAACTCTTGATCAGATAATTTAGCTAAATCTTTGCCTTCTAAAATATTGGCTGGCTTAATTTTAAAACCAAGCTTTTCAGCTACCTTTCGGGCAGTTAATTTATGGTCACCGGTAGCAATAATCGGCTTCAGACCAGCTTGGCGGCAGAGTTGCATTACTTTTTTAGTTCCCTTCCTAATTGGATCGTGTAGGGAAAAAAGTCCGACAAAAACCATCTCCCTTGAAGCTTCTTCTTTTTTTGCGTCTATTTTTTCGTCTTTAGTTTTTTTATAAGCCACGGCTACTACTCTTAACCCCTCCCGGGTTAATCCATCAATCCTGTTCTTTATTTTTTTAAAATCAGCTAAAAGTAATTTCTTATCTTTATTCTTAATACTTAGATAAGAAGAAATGTTTAAAATCTTTTCCGGTGAACCAACTAAATAAAGAATATTATCCCTTGCATTAAATTTATGTAAACTAGCCCCATACTTATAAACCGGATCAAAAAATAATCGGTCAAGAACCGGTTGTTCGGCCTCAAGTTTTTTCCTGGAAAAACCGGCTCGAATCCCAGCTAAAAAAAGAGGTTTTTCGGTTGGTCTTCCTCTGACTTTCCATTTTTTTATCGGATCATCTAAATTTTCAATAAATGACTCGTTACAAAGCAGGCCAATCTTTAAGGCAAAAAGGTCAGACTCTCTAGGTTGATCATTTTGTAGAAGAGATTCACCAGTAAGAACACTGGCTACTTCCATTTTAGCTTCAGTTAAAGTTCCAGTTTTATCTGTTAAGATTATTGAAGTGCTGCCTAAAGTTTCAGCTGATGCCAACCTACGAACCAGTCCTTTTCTTTTTAAAATCCTTTGCATGCCTAGGGCTAAAATAACGGTCATGGCCACTGGCAATCCTTCTGGGATAGCTGCTACGGCCACCGCAATAGAAGTAGTGAACATTTCAACAAATCTTCCTCCCACCAGCATTCCCTCAACAAAAATACCTAGAGAAATAACAGTGATGACCAAACCAATAATTTTACTAAAATGACTTAACTTTCTTTGATAGGGTGTTTTCTTTTCTTTGGTTGCTTTAATCATTCCGGCTATGCGACCGAGTTCTGTTTTTAAACCGGTCCCAACCACCACTGCCCTGCCCCAGCCGCTTTCAATTATGGTCCCCATATAAACCATATTGTCCCTATCAGCCAAAGATATTTTTTCAGATAAAACAGCTGTTTTTTTATCAGCCGCCAGCCATTCCCCCGTTAGGGCAGATTCATTAATTTTTAAGTCATGGCTTTCAACAATTCGAGCATCGGCTGGCGCTTTATTCCCGGTTCTTAATAGGACAATATCGCCGGGAACAATGCTTTTTTGAAAAACTTCCTTTTCCTGACCATCTCGAAAAACAACTGCTTTAAAATGAAGGGCTTTCTTTAGTTTGCCAAGCGCTTGGCTCGCTTTATTTTCTTGGAAATAACCAACAATGGTATTTAAAAGGACTGCTCCAAAAATCACTGCGCTATCAGTATATTCATCTAAAACAAAAGCAATAATCCCGGCAATTAAAAGGATATAAACTAAAGGGCTTTTAAACTGCTCAAAAAATGTCTTTATTTTAGAAAACTGTTCTTCTTGAGGAAGTCTATTAAATCCGACTTTTTCAAGCCGTTGTTCAGCTTTTTGCTGAGTTAATCCTTGAGGACTTGATTTTAACTCTTGAAAAGTTTTCTTAATTGAAAAACTATGCCATTTTTTCGCCATATTAATATTATAACACATATCAAAATAAATAAGCTAATCCATTGGCTTGCGGTTAATCCCCAATAAGCAGGGTCGTTAACTCGGATAAAATCTAAGAAAAAACGGGCCAAGCTATACCAGATTAGAAACACAATAAAGAGCTGACCTATCCTCTTTAATCGTTTTTGCAAAAAGTATAAAACAAAAAACATAATTAAACCATTGAGGGCTAAATATTCAGCCACGGGATGACGGAGAGTCCCGTCAGGCCACTTAATCGCCCAAGGCAAATCAGCTATTGTTCCCTGATGGTCATTAATTAAAGAACAGCCAATCCGACCAAGAAAAATTCCTAAAGCAACAACCGGAACTAAAATATCAGCTATTTGCCAAAAGTTTAATTTAGTTTTTTTAATATAAACCCATCCGACAATTAAAGCGCCTAAAAAACCTCCATAAAATGTTAAGCCGCCTTCCCAAATATAAAAAATTTTTGATAAATCTATATTATATTGCAAGACATAAGCTAAGCGAGCGCCTAGAATACTCGCTAAAAAAAGAAAAAAGACTAACCAAATAATCTTCTTTTGTTCAATATTATGTTTTTGAGCTTGTCTTAAAACAATCAAATAACCAACTAAAAAACCTAATCCTAAAAACAGACCCCAAATTTGAAGAATAATCGGACCAAGTTGAATTTGAGTGTAAGAAAAATACGGCATTAAGTATTTTACCTTTTTTGTTTTCGTTTTCTCTCCAATTATTCTACTTTATAAACCTCGTCGCCCTCACGAGTCTGTTGATCAACCTTTAATCCCACTGCATCACCTTTTTTAGCCTTGGCTACACTTTCATGTTCTATTTGCATGGAATCAATCACTTGCTCAAAATCACTAGTCGCTCCTTTAATGTGGATTTTATCGCCCACCTTTAATCCACCCTTAGTAATTTCTACTACAGCTACGCCAATATTAGTAAAATAATGGGTGACTTTACCAACTAATTTTTCTTCCACTTTTCTCACCTCCTTTCCGGCAGCCCTACGGGGAATTGAACCCCGGTTTTATGCTTGAGAAGCACACGTCCTAACCACTAGACGATAGGGCCTCATGATTAAATTATACTAGGAAACTAAAAAATGTCAAAGTTTACTTGCCTAACCAACTATCTGTTTGTCTTACCAACAGCTCATTTGCTTTTTCTGGTTGAGCCATAATTTCCTTAACGATTTTCTCGGTCCTGATTGATTGTGACCCCTTAACCAGAATAATATCGCCTTTTTCAACTTCTTGTTGGACAGGCAAAGCCGCATCCTCGGCTCTAGGAAAATCAAAAACCTTTTCTTGGGCCAATCCATACTTAAGAGCTTCTTCAGCAATAAAACGAGCGCGATCACCTACGGTAAAAAGCAAATCAACTACTTCGACCACTTTTTGACCAATCGTTCGATGAGCCGCTTCAGTTTCTTCGCCTAATTCTAACATATCGCCCAAGACGGCTATTCTTCTTCCGCTAGAATGTGAACCCAACTCTTTTAAAATATCCAAAGCAGCTGAAACAGCCGTGGGCGAAGCATTATAGCTATCATCAATAATCCAAGTTTGCTTAATCCCTTTTAATAAATTAACCCGACCGGGCAAAGAACGATATTTTTTTAAAGCTGTAGATATTTCAACCAGATTAAGTCCAAAGTATGAACCAACCGCCGCGGCTGCGGCCGCGGCAAAAGCTTGCTGTTTGCCCAAGACCCCTACTAATCTTATCGGGACAATGCTTCCCTGATACTCTAATTTAAAACTAATTCCTAAATCTTGCTTTTTAAGCTCTTGAGAAGTTAAAGAAAATTGGAAATTGGAAATTTTAAAATCAGCTCCCTGGCCAAATCCATATTTAACTGTCTTCGTTGCTTCGGCCAAGTCAGCGCCAATCATACGAACAGTTAAATCATCATAATTCAAAACAGCTAGGCCGCCCTTAGTTAATGATTTTACTAATAAGGATTTTTCTTCAACTAATCTTCCTTTTTCCGGAAAAAATTCTAGATGAACTGGAAATTGGCCAATAGCCGTAATCACCCCTATCTTAACCGGAATAAAACTAGTTAAATATTCCATATCGCCCGGCTTATCAACGCCCATTTCTAAAATTAAAATCTCTGGATAATCTTTTTGCCAAAAAACTATAGTGATTGCTCTTAAAAAAATCTTTAACCAGGAGAATAAGGAATGCCCGCCTGTTTCAAATCCTAAAATAGTTAAAGGCGTCCCTATCTCATTATTATAACTCCCTATATTCTGCCGTACCCGAAATTGTCCTTTAAGAACACGGTAAATTGCTTCTTTGGTGCTTGTTTTGCCAACGCTCCCAGTGACCGCAACAATTTCTGGCCCATACCGCCAGATAATCATTTTAGCTAAAATCTTAAGAATGTATTGAAGAATACTATACATATTACTCCGGAGCTATTTCTAAATAATTTAATAAATACTCGGTTAATCTCCTAAAAACTGGGCTGACTGAATCAGCTGCAAAACGAATACCTTGGGGTTGATCTAGTTTGATTAAAATAACAAATCTAGGATTAAAGGCTGGAGCAAAGCCAACAAAGCTATGAATTGTTTCTTCGGAATAACCTCCTTTTTCAAAATCAGGCACTTGGGCTGTCCCCGTCTTGCCGGCCACATTATAGTTAGCGACTTGGGCTGGTCGACCATAACCATTTTCTACAACACTAACCAACATTCTAGTTAATTGCTCAGCCGTTTCTGGAGAAATTACCTGTTCAATTACTTGAGACTCAATGATTGATTCAACTCCATCTGAGTCAATTATTTTTTTAACCACAAACGGCCTCATTAATTTCCCCTTATTAGCGATAGCGCCAATAGCAGCGGTTAATCCTAAAGGAGTAACTGTAATCCCCTGGCCAAAAGAAATATTAGCTAGGTTAATCTCCCGTCCGCTAAACATGTTAGAAATATCCCCGCCAACTTCACCTATTAAATCAATTCTGCTCGGCTGGCTAAGATTAAATCTTTGAACATAATCCTGAAAAATGGTTTCCCCAATTTGCCGTTGAACAAAAACAGCTCCGGTGTTAATTGATTTTTCTAAAACCTGAGTCATGGTCTGATGCCCATAAGCCTTATGATCAACATTGTTAATGGTACTGCCTTTAATCCTGATTTGGCCCTTATCTTCATAAACTGTCCAAGGAGTAATCTTGTCGCTGTCTAAACCAGCCGCCATAGTAATCGGCTTAAAAACCGAACCTGGTTCGTAAACTTTCTGGATTGATGGATTTAAGAAAATATCAATATTCTCTACTTGGCTATACTCATTGGGATCAAAGCAAGGTAAATTAGTCATAGCCCAGATAGCGCCGCTGGTTGCTTCCATAACAATAATTGTCCCGCTTCGGGCTTGCCACTTTTCAATCGCCTGACTTAATTCTTTTTCCGCTCTAAATTGAATGTTCTGATCAATTGTTAAAATAAGATCTGAGCCATCACGGGCTGGTTCTAGCTTGCGACTAAGCGAGGGAATCCAATAACCAGCTATATCTTTCTCTCCGGTTAAGAAACCAACTTGACCTTTTAATTGTTCCTGATAATATCCCTCTATGCCATACTGACCAATCTTTCCCTCTCCGTCTACGCCAACAAATCCTACTAAATGACCAGCTAATGATTGATAAGGATAATAGCGCCAAGTTTCTGGAGCTAATTTTAAACCATTAATATTTAAATCTTTGATTTGTTGAGCTGTTTGTTGGTCAATCTTATGTTTTAATGGTTCATAAGGATCATCTGATTTATTTATTCTCTGTAAAATAACATCCTGAGGCAAATCAAGGATTTCTGATAACTGAAGAGTTAAACTTTCTTTATCTTCAACTTTAATATCTTTAGGCACAAGATAGACCTGCTGGAATTCCTTGTTAATTGCTAAGGGGGAATAAGGTTGTTGTTCTCCTCGTTGACTGGCTGATAAGTCTTGCAAGAAAATCTCTCCTCGGCGGGGGAAAAGCGTTTGATAGAGCTGATGCTGGTTTTGAGCTAAATTGCTATAATATTTATACTCCAGAATTTGGAGAGAAAACAAGCGGGTCAAAATCCCGCTACCTAAGATAAAAACAACAATTACTAACAAATAGATACGCCAATGCTCTAAACGCCTCATTAAATTATATATTAAAATCTATTCTTTTGCTGCGAGAACTTTTTCTTTTCCTAAATAGCGTACTTGGTCTAATTCAACCATACCTAATGATTCAATCGCCTCTCCTAAATTAATTGGTGATTTGCTTTGAGCTATTTCCATTTCTAAATTCTTATTAGCTGATTCCAGGCTATCAAACCTCTGTTTTTGTTCCCTAATTTGATAACTGGTGCCAACTAAACTATTAGTCTGAATGATGTATAAAAAAGTTGAACATATGATCAAAAAAACAATCAAAATACTTAAGGTTCTTAAACCATGACAATACTTATTTTTACAAAACTTTTTAGATTTAATATATCTAGTCATTTTTTTTAAATTATGGATACAGCTCGAAGTTTGGCGCTGCGGCTTCTTGGATTTATTTCCACTTCTTCTTGAGTGGGCCTAATTGGTTTTTTAGTTAAAATTTTTAAAAATTCTTGTTGGGCCGCTTGACGGAAATAATGCTTAACTATTCTGTCTTCTAATGAATGAAAAGAGATAACTGCTAATCGCCCATTTTTTGTTAAAATCTTTACGGCCTCAGGTAGAACTTTTTCTAAATTGGCTAATTCGTTATTAACTGCGATGCGCAAGGCTTGAAAAACACGAGTGGCCCAATGAATTCTTGCTCGCCGATACTTGCCCGGCACCGACCGAGCAATAATCTCAACTAACTGACTGGTTGTTTTAATAGGCTCAATTTTTCTTTTTTGACAAATTGCTCCAGCGATTGACCGACTGTATCTTTCTTCTCCGTAGTCTTGAAAGATCTTTATCAAATCTTCCTCTGACCATTGATTAATAATTTCTTTAGCAGCCAGCTCTCCCTGTCCGGTTCGCATATCCAAAGGTTCATCTTTTTGAAAAGAAAACCCTCGCCCACTTTCTTGTATTTGCCAAGATGATATGCCTAGATCAAATAAAATTCCCTTCACTGGCCCGAATTTTTCTTTTTCAACTATTGTCTTTAAATCAGCGAAACTTCCTTGAGTTAGAGTAATTCCTGGTTGAGGCTTAAAATGTTCTAAAGTTTTTTTATTTAATTCAATTCCTAGAATTTTCCCTTGAGGACTAATTCTTTTTAAGATTGCCTGACTATGTCCGCCAAAACCGAAAGTACAATCAATAAAGTTTTCCCCTGGTTGAGGATTAAGATACTCCAAAACTTCTTTAATAAGAACTGGCTGATGCATATTACAATCCTAACTCTCCCAATTTACCAGCTAAATCACCAACTTGTTTTTCAGCCTGTTTTCTGTAAATTTTCCACTTTTCTTCAGACCAAATTTCTAAACGATTATATAGACCAATAATTACCGCTTTCTTTTTTAGGAGAGCATATTCTTTTAAATAATCCGGAACAAGGATTCGGCCTAATCTATCAAATTTTACGGCCATAGCTCCGGCCAACATTACCCTAGCAAAGCTTCGCGCTTCAGTTTGGCTGGCCGGTAGCTTGCCTAACTTATTAGCCATATTTTCCCATTCTTTTAATGAATAAAGGACTAAACAATTATCAATTCCCCGGGTAATAACAGCTCCTTGCTTAAAAAAGCGCCTGAATTTAGCCGGAACAGCTAATCGCTTTTTTGTATCAAGTATATGCTTGTATTCTCCAATAAGCATGTCAATTTTATCAAAATTTTCAAATCTTTAAGATCATCTTTAAGATGAAGAAAATTTTGTGATTAAATTGAACAGTCGCCTCAGGCGACTAAAGGTTTTCTTACAAAATTTCTAAAAGAAATTTTGAGAAAGCCCTTTATCCACAGTTTTATCTATTTATCCCCACTTTTATCCACAGTTGATTACTACATCCCCATTGTATGTCACTTTATGCTCTCTGTCAAACACTTTAAAATTAAGGGTTTTTAAAACAAGATAAATAAAAAAGGGCTTATTCTAGCCATTTTTTATCTGATGATTTAAATTTTGTCCACAAATTATCCCCAAACTCGTAAAAGAAACGTTATTGCTGCTAACATAACTAATAAAGTAACTGGCAAGCCCTGCCAAAAAGAAAGCCCCTTGAAAAAATGAACTTTATGATGAAACAAACAAAAAGAACGCAAATACTTATTTTTAACCAATGAACTTAACGTTACTAAAAAATCTGGCAAAAGAGCTCCCAAAATCGCGGCCATCATTATTACTATCATTTGATTATAAGACCAAGCGAAAATTAAAATCAGACCGCTTCCTAGAATAAAATCTAAAGCAATTTTCTTTAAGGATGATCCTTCAAAATTAATATCATCTAGATAATCCCAATGAGGCAAAATATCAATCAAAAAATGACTAACTACCCCTAAACAAAAAGCAATCCAAAGATTAGGACTTTGGCTGCCGATTGCCGCCCCAACTAACATATGAGGAGTAATAATCATGAGAACTATGCGCTCATCACACTTTCAACTTATTAATTAATTTTTCATGAGGTTTCTCTAAGATATCGCGAAGAAACCTATCAAACATATCATGACGATATCTAAATTCTTTTAAAGATAAAACAACGTAATCTATTTCCTTGCCTACTTCTGCTTCTAGGTCCCTTAAAAAAGCGCCCATCTTCTTATTATCAATATTGTCCCCTACCACTAAAAGATCAACCCGGGCATTATCAAGATTAACAAAAACACCTGAAAGGAGAACTAACTTAATCGCTCCTATTACTTTTAGCCTTTTTAATATTTTATCTTTTGAAGCAGGACTAGACTTTAGAACCAAAGTTCTCAATTCAGTATAAAAGCCAAAATCAGAATTGACCGAGTAAACCTTTTTATTACTCTTAAGCTTGCTTGTAATGAGGTTGATACTTTCCAGTTTACTTACCTGTCGACGACAAACAGAAGAATCGCTTTTAATCCGTCTGGCTATTTCTCCTATTTCAAAAAAATAATCAGGATTCCTTAAGAATAACTTAAGCAATTTAACTTTAACCGGTGAATCAAAAAGTTGTTCTAAAACTTCCTTAACCATAAGATTATCTTCCTCCTTTATTTGAGTTCAACCGTTGCTCCCGCCTGTTCTAACTTTTTCTTAAGCTCTTCAGCTTCTTCTTTTTTAACACCTTCTTTAATCACCTTAGGCGCTCCATCAACTAAATCCTTAGCGTCTTTAAGGCCTTGGCCAGTAATATCTTTAACTGCTTTAATTACGGAGATTTTCTGGTCGCCAGCGCTTTTAAGCTCTATATCAAAAATACTTTTCTCTTCAGCTGCTTCGCCTCCAGCTGGAACTGCTCCAGCCGCTGGGGCGGCCGATGCGACCGGCATACCGCTAACTCCGAATTTACCCTCCAGAACCTTAACTAACTCAGCCAATTCTAAAACACTTAGTTCTTCAATTTGCTTAACTAAGTCTTTAAATTTAGCAGGAACTTTTTTTTCTTTATCTTGTTTTTTTTCTTCAGTCATAATGTTTTAAAACACAGAATTTAAAGTCTTATTCTAATTGTATAGATTTTAGAATAAAACTTCAAGTCCTATGTCTCTAATTTCAAACCCTTTAAAATAAATACTAATTTTCTTAAATTTCCTTGAAGAGCATTATTCAAGCCATAAATTGGCGCGGCGATGCTATTAACTAACCTGGCTAATAATTCCTGTTTTGAAGGCAGTTTAGCTAATTCAATAATTGCTTCGTTTTCCAAATATTCTCCGTCAACTAAACCAGTCAAAACTTTCAAAGCCTCATTGTTTCTTGAAAAATCGTATAAAATTTTAGCTGGTAAAACTTCGTCTTGATAACCAAAAACTAAAGCAATCTGGCCGGGTAATTGTCTGGCCTTAATATCTTTAAATCCAGCCTTGGCTAAAGCTAAACTAATCAAAGTTTTTTTGACTGCTTGGCAATCTAAACCTTGTTCTCTTAGTTGTTCGCGCAATTCATGAAATTGGCTAACGGTTAATCCGGTATAGTCAAAAAAAACAGCTGTTTTTTGACGAGAAAGCTTATCAACCAAATCTTTAACTATTTCCTTTTTTTGCTCCTTAGTAATCATAAAAAAAATCTATGAAACCATAGACTAAAACACGCTTTGCCTCAATAGGTCTTATGCTTACGCGCCTATGGTCTATGGCTTAACTTTATTAAGATACTACTCTACTCTTCACACCCTGTCAATACCCTCAAATAACGACATCAGATGACATTATTTTATTTCTCCAACCCCCTCCAAATCTTTGTTTATTCTTTTCTCCCTAAACTTATGTTGTCGGCTATCGCATAACCAACATTAATCACAAATCTAATTTATCAAAAACGCTTACGTCACCTTTCTTATATTTGCCCATCTCAATCCCGTCAAAATAAAAGGCATCTTTGTTCTGATAGAAAAATAAAGACAATTTGCTATCTATAGTAATAATAAAACCACGACCGCTTCGACTGGGCAATGGCTGAATATCTATTCGCTTTGCGTCTTTAAAAAGATTCATCGCGGAATCCACTTTTTTAGAATCTAATCCCTCTTTCCTCGCCGCCTGCCGCAAAAATTCCTTCGGCGCAAACTTCATTAAAAACCTCTGAAACAAACTTATCTTAATTCTCTTCTTCATAAAATTAAAGATTTTATCTTAATATTATCCCCAGAAACAACAATAAACATCTTTGTCTATCGCCCTTAAAGCGCCATCTATGCTTTTATACTCGCTGTAAAATCCCCATCTACCCGAAGCGCGCTTCCAATAAACTTTCCATTTACCGCTTGGACGATGGAGAATAATCTTTGCAACTGGCAACTTTATCCGAGGACTAGCAGCACTATCCCATTTTGGCCTTGTCTCTATGATTACATATCCACCCCTGACTTCTACTTTAATCCAAATATTTAGCCCTATTCTCAAGATGTTCTTCAAAAGTTCGGCTGAAAACCGTTTCTCCATCCGGCTTTGATAAAAAGAATTTATAATCTGTCTCTATAGGATAGATAGCCGCTTTAATTGCTAAAAGGCCTGGGTTAGAAATCGGCCCAGGCGGCAATCCTTTATTTTGATAAGTGTTATAGGGTGAATCAACTTTGGTATCTACAATTGAATAACGCCATTTATCTATACCTAAAATATATGCAATGGTAGCGCAAGATTCCAATGGATAATTAATATCCAATCTTCCCCAGAAAACTCCTGAAACCATCCGCAGGTCTTGGTAAGCGGCCACTTCTTTTTCTATGATGCTAGCCATGATAATGATTTGTGCAATAGTCTTATCTTGCCTCTCTATTTCAGCCCTTAATTCTTCACTCAATTTATTATCAAAATTATCCAGCATCTTATTAGTAATATCCTCTAAACTCATGTCTTTGTTAAAAATATAAGTATCAGGGAATAAATAACCTTCCAGATTAGAACTTGAGTTAAATTTAATTAATTCTCCCTGTTTAATTAATCCGGCCTGGAACAAGCGCTCATCAATCCGCTTTAAAGCAAAACCCTCTGGAATGGTTACTTTTATTCCCCGAGGCATTATTTCTCCTTTAACTATTTTCTGAGCTATCTGGGCAACACTTGATGAAGGACTTAAATAATATTCGCCGGCCTGTAAGCGAGCCGTCCATCTTTTATACCAAACATAATATTCAAAAACAGTACTACTTCTAATTAATTCCGCTTCTTCTAAATCAGCTGCAATCTCTTTAACCCCCCGCCCTTTTTCTATTACAAAGATTTGTTCAGCCGCTTGAGTTTTTAAAGGAATAGTAAATTGATATCTAATGAAAAAATATCCAGCGACAGAACAAAGAATTAAAAAAACTAGAATAACAGATAATACAAAGTAAACGAATTTTTTCTTATTATTTATCTTCATGATTTTCTCTAATTAATGGCACAAAGACGAAGCCGGGATATTCTTTTTGTTCAAAAGACGTCGGGACTTTTTTCTTTAAGAGCCAAATGCTACTTTTAACTGGAACCACTAAACGTCCATTAATTTTTAATTGTTCTTTCCAAGCTAGAGGAATCTCCTGAGCGGAAGCGGCCACAATAATTTTATCAAAAGGCGCTTGAGCAGACAGCCCCTTGGAGCCATCGCCGTAAATAAATTCTACATTATTAAAACCGTATTTTTTAACATTGGCCTGACCAAAACTTTTTAACTCCGGAATTCGTTCAATCGCCCAGACAAAACCATCTGGACCAACCAATTGACAAAGCAAAGCGGTTTGCCAACCCGTGCCCGAACCAATGTCCAGAATCTTATCGCCTGATTCTGGTTGAAGTAATTCCAGCATAAAAGCAACTGTTAAAGGCTGGGAAATAGTTTGGCCATAGCCAATTGATAAAGGCGCGTTATATTGATTAACAAAATCCTCACCCTGGGCTCTAATTATTTTTTGAGGAACAAAACCAGCCCGTTTAATTTTCCTGAAAGCATCAATGATGCGCGGGCTTTTTAGATATTTCTCCTTAATTAGATGATTGGTTAATTCGCTCACTTAAAATACCCTTTCTATCATATAATCGGCTAAGGACAAAAGAAAATCTTTTTCTTTTTGAGGCGCCTGTATTTTCCTTATTGACAATTTGGCTTCGTTGACTAGATTTTCGGCCTTGTTCTGACAATATTCAAGCGAACCGCTTTGTCTAACTATTTTCCTGACTCGCTGGATCTCTTCCCGACTTAAATTTTTCTTGCCTAAATATTTTTTGAATTCTTGCCTGGCTTTTAAATTAGCTAAAGCTAAGGTTTTAAAAATTAAAAGATTGGGCTGATTTTCTTCTATGTCCGAAACAATCGGTTTGCCCAATTTCTTTTGAGAGGCAAATAAACCTAAGATATCATCCCGAATTTGGAAAGCGCTTCCAATGGGTAAGGCAAATCTCTCTATTTGTTTTAAAAATCTATCATCTGCTCCAGCCAGAGCTGCGCCAATTTTTAAAGGATTGGCAAAAGTGTAATAAGCTGTTTTATACTCACAGACATTAAGAATATCTTTTTCCTTAAGCTTGTCTTTGTCATCTTTGATAAATACTTCCAGCATTTCTCCATGGCAGGTATCAACCACGGTTTGATAAAAAATATTTAAAGCTTTTGTCCTAAATTTTTCTTGGAACTTACTATTAACTAACAGCCAATAGCCTAAAGCAGCGCCGATATCCCCGGCGATAATCGCCAAAGAAATCCCCGCATGGTTATCTTTCATCTTTTTCTGATAAAATTTATAAAGCGAGGGCCGACCTCGCCTCAATTCATCCCGATCTATAATATCATCATGGATTAAAAACCAATTATGGATTAACTCTATACATGGACAAGTCTCTAAAATCGCTTTTTTGTCTTTACCCCCGGCTAAAGCATATCCAATATTAATTAAAATGGGCCTGATTCTTTTACCGCCACCCACATTAATATCTCTTAATATTTTTATCGTTTCTACTGCTTGAGGGAATAATCTAGAACTTTCTTTTATTTTCTTATTAAAAAACTTTTCCAGTTCAAGACCTATCCTGATTTGATATTGGTTAAGAACCCTCTGGAAGAATTCAAATTTAAGTTGAGCTTTATTCATCTTCTTTATTCGCCAAAACGTCTTTGTCGTTTAATAAAATCTTCAACTGCCTTCATAAGCTCTTTCTGTTTAAAATCAGGGTACATCGTTTTAGTAAAATACAATTGGCTGTTAGCTGTCTGCCACATCATAAAACCAACGCTATTATGGGGATCGCCTTGGCTGCCTGTTCTAATAACTAAATCAACTGGCGGCAAATCATAAGACCAAAGATGACTTTCTAATAATCTAGGTATTATTTTCAAACCCTTGTTCTGGCGCGCTTCTTGAACAATGCTTTTTATCGCAGCCATCATTTCATCAGTTCCATTATAGGCAATCAGAAAATTAAGTTGGCGCTGATTATGAATTTTAGTCTTATCAATTAATTCTTCTATTACTTTAATTGTCTTTTTGGATAAAACTTCTTTCCAGCGACCGATTACATTTACTTTAACTTGATTTTGATAGATTTCTTTACTTTTAGTCAATTTTCGGAAATAACGTTCGTAAATCTTAAAAAGACCATTAATTTCTCCTTGAGAACGTTTAGTCAAATTATTCCAAGAACCGCCCCATAAAGAAAGACAGTTAATGCCTAAATCAAAAGCTTGTTTGACTATCTCTTCGGTGATTTTAGCGCCAGCCAAATGACCTTGCCAAGAATTCAATCCTCTTTTTTTGGCCCAACGACGATTGCCGTCAGGCACAATAGCTACATGCTTTGGTAAATTTTCTTTATTCATTTTTTTGTAGTAAAATTAAAACCGCTTTTTAACGGCTCGGTTAACTCTTTTATTATATAATATTATCATATAAAAAACAAAAGTGACAAGGGATAACTCAAATTACTTGACTTTTAAATCATATTAACTTACAATTTAAGTAACGTAAGTAGTTTCTCTTTCCTTATGCGATTAGCGTAAGTCAAGCAGAAGTTTAAAAAAGTCGACTTACGGTTAAAAACCATATAAGGAAACACATGAATAAAAAATTATATGTTGGTGGTCTATCTTATGATACCACCGAAGATTCCTTAAAAGACGCTTTTTCTAAAGCGGGCGCAGTTGATTCAGCAACGATTATTATTGATCGAATGTCTGGTCGTTCCAAAGGATTTGGTTTTGTTGAGATGGCTTCTGAAGAAGACGCTCAAAAAGCCATTGATATGTGGGATGGCAAAGAATTCGAAGGTCGTAATCTTACTGTTAACGAAGCTCGTCCAATGAAAGAGCGTCCTCAAAGAGGATTCAATGATGGTGGCCGAGACAGATAACCACCCGTTGTAAATCAAAAACAGCCGCTTAAGCGGCTGTTTTTAGTTGTTTGGAATTGAGATAACAAACCATAATCCTAAGATAATTAAAAGAGCAGAGATAAGACATACAAATATTATACCTTTAAGCCTATTTCCTCCCGGCTCTACTTTAATAAGATTTAGGCCTAAAACCAGAGACGCGATCAGTAATATCAGCAATAATAGAGCCAAGGAAATAATAAGAGCTCCTAAACCAACCGCGCTTCCTGCAATGATAAATACGATAATACAAAAGCAAAAAGAAAAAATAATTAAAATTAAAAATTTCCTTTCTAGCTTCCCTTCTTGCTCATTCTCACCTAGTAACCGCATCATTTTGTCCTCCTTATATTTTTAAAGAACGAAAAATAGCAAATTGTTTTTCTACAACCCTTATATTATATCTTTTTAGCGCAATTTAATAAATAATTAGCTATATCTTTAGAAATACTATATTTACTTACCTTTTCGTTAATGACTAAATTACAAGCAGTATTTATTTCATTTAAAACATATCCTTTGGCTGTTGTAAAAATATCAATAAAAGAAATTTCAGCCTTAAATTTATCGGCAATTGTTTCAGCCAGTTCTAAGAGTTGTTTAGGCGGATTTTGATAAACTTTTACCTTAGGATTCAAACAAACACTGCACTTCCAACTATCTTTAGGCTCATCCCAAAAAACAGCCCCTTCTAAGGCCCGGCCATTTATGACAATGACTCTATTTAATCTTTGATAGTTTATAAATTCCTGGACAATCAATTGACTATCTTTAATCGCTTTAATTTGATTAATCTGATCAATATTATTTTGATCAAACTTAAAAGCAAATTCTCCTTGCCCCTGACTAGTAATTGGCTTAACAATAACTTCATTCCAATCTTTAATTTTTTCTTTAATAAAAGACTTAGCCTCTTGTTTAGAAATTTTTACTGTTTGAGCGCAAGGAAGATTTTGTTGCTTGGCAAAAATACACGAGTTGTATTTATCGCTGGTTAGTTTTATTGATTCGGCTGAATTAATTACCTTATATCCCTCATCTTCAAGGCCTTTTAAGACTTTGTAGGTATAATCAGGATGAGCAGTCCGGGAATGAATAATCGTTTTTGATGGCGAACAGTTATTCTTATTTAAATAAGTTTTTAGATTTTTAATATTTGTTGTCACAGCATTCCCCCCTTGAAGACTAATTTCTTTAATAATAAAATCAGCGTATTCATCTTCTTCAATTGTTTTAACAATAACTATTTTTGGTATAGTTTTCATATGATCAAATAAGTTTAATAATTTCATCAAAATTGTCATCCGGAGCGGATTTAACTCGGTGCTTAAAACCACATTTAACGCAGCGATAATAAATAATGTACTTGTTACTTTTTGCCTCAGCGCCAATCGGCTCCATTAAACCGCCACATTCAGATTTTCTATCACCCGGATTAACATCAACATGCTTAGGCCATAAACATTCCGGACAATGATCCGTATAACCCTTGCCCTTCACTTCCTTACCGCATTTTTCACAAACAAAATTTTCGATTCGTCTTTGAAATTTCTTTTCCTGCATAAATTATCATCTCCTTATTATTCCAACCTCTCTGCTAATATATTGCTATAAATATATAATTCTGTCAAATCATCTTATCTTAAGTCCCCAAATAAAATAACCGCGGTAAGACGGCTATTTTATTATGGCAGGCCCGGAGGGAATTGAACCCCCGATTGAGCTTTTGGAGAGCTCTGTTATACCACTTAACTACGGGCCCTTTTATTTTTTCCCTGTAAGCTTGGTTTCTTTGTGTAATGTATGTTTTTTGCACCACTTACAAAATTTTTTCAATTCCAGCTTCTTCTGAATTGTTTTTTTATTTTTATGGGAATAATAATTTCCTCTATTGCATTTATTACATTGTAATTTTATCAAATTATCTTGTGACATATTTTTATTTCTTGAGCCCCGATGCAAGATCGGGACTCCGACTTTACGTCGGAGCCGACGCTCGGATTCGAACCGAGGACCTACTCCTTACCATGGAGGCGCTCTACCACTGAGCTACGTCGGCAATTTTACTATTTTTGACTATTTATTAATCCTAATAACATTTTAGATAATGTTTCAAATTTTTGGTAAAAATCGTTAAACTTTTCTTTATGAATCTGATTTTCATCAAATATTAATTCAAATAACGATACACATTCATATACTGAACCTCTTGAAATTATATAAAAATTCCTTTTATCTGGTTTTGAAAATTTTCCACTTCCTTCAGCAATGTTTATCACAATACTTATTGATGCTCGTTTAAGTTGATTACGAATATAAGAATCTATTTGTTTATTTTATCTCAAAAAACTTAAAACCTTTCTATTTAACTCTTTAGCTTTCTTATAAACATCTAAATTTTCAAAATCAAACATAAATCCTGTAATTCGTGTGAGTAATTTGTAATTAGGGATAAATTTTTCGCTAAAATCTTTATAAAATAATTCATTGCGCCAATTACAAAATACAAATTACTAATTACTCAAATTTTGAGTGAAGCGAAAAATTTATGTGGGCGGTGAGGGACTCGAACCCCCGTAGTCCGAAGACGTCAGATTTACAGTCTGATGCAATTGCCGCTATGCGAACCGCCCCTGGAGCCAGTGAGGGGAATCGCCCGGGTATACACCCGGGCGGCAGGGTGTATACCCTGCCGAACCCCCTCTCTCTAACTCAGAGCCCACGGACGGATTTGAACCGCCGACCAACTGTTTACAAAACAGTTGCTCTACCACTGAGCTACGTGGGCATAAACTAAACAATGCTCCCCGCCAAAAGCTACGCAATTTGGCGGGCCCGCCTGCATGCAAGGCTTGCGACGGGTACCATTGAGCTACACTGGCAATTACTTTATCTTCATATTTTTGATTTCTTCCAAAACCTTTTTCACTTTATTATCTTTTGAACCAAGCTTAACAGCCATTTCTAATGAAGATTTAGCATCAACATAATTATGCTGTTTCCAGTAGAGAAAACCTAAGAATTTGTAAGCAGTGATGTTTTTAGGATTCTCAATAATCAAGTTAATCCACTTTTGCTCTTCTTTAATTGGCTTTTTTAAATCATCAAGTGAAAGCTGATCTTCATCTTCTTCTGATTCAAACTCTGGTTCTGGAATAATTTCTTTTTCTCCCTCTATCTTATCTATTTTAATGGAAATTTCACTTTCTGGCTTAGGAGTTAATTCATTTTTAGGAATACGCCGCTTCATTTCTTTCTGCTTAATCCATTCCTTTGATTTCTGAGTCATTATTTGCGATTGATTGCTCAATCCTCTAATCCACTTACTCAATAAATTCTCTATTTTTAAAAAGATAATCTTTAATCTACGCAAGAGTTTTTCTAAAAATATCATGAAATTAAGCCAATGCTGCTTGTAATCAACTTCTTGAATTCTTTGAACTACTCCTTTTTTTCTGCTCAAAATAGTTAATTCTTCTTCTGATAGACCAGCCAAAACAGAAACTTTCCGATAAACAATAATTCCTAAACCAATTAGGCTCAAACCAATAGCTATATAAAGAATTATGACTATAGACATAAATTTTAAACCTATATCTCTAATCGAACAAATTTCCCTACTTTAATATTTTCCCCCAACTTAGCAACATTCTCAGTAATTAATGTTTGAATCGTCTTGCTTTCATCCTTAATAAAAGGCTGGCTTAAAAGCTCTTCCACATCCTGAGTGTTTAAGGCGGCAATATGCATAGCCAAATCATGAGCCAATTCTTTAAATTGGTCGTTCTTGGCTACAAAATCGGTTTCGCAATTTAATTCTACAATAACTCCGATTTTCCCATTATTATGAAGATAAGCTTCAATTAGTCCTTGTTTTGTTTCTCGAGCCAATTTTTTAATAGCTTTTTCAGCTCCTTTTTTGCTTAGAATTTCTAAAGCTTTTGCCTCATCTCCTTTAACTTGTTCTAATGCTTTTTTGCACTCTATTACTGACAAGCCGGTTTTTTGGCGAAGCTCTTTAATTTGTTCAACTGATATCATATTTTATATATCATTAAAGCTATTTTAACGCTTTAACAATTGCTCCTAAGATTAACTTTAAAGAGGAAATAGCATCATCATTAGTTGGAATCGGATAATCAATAATTGTTGGGTCAGCATTGGTGTCGCACAAGCCAACTATGGGGACGCCTTTCATTCTAGCCTCTTTAACAGCCAACTTCTCCTTATGAGTATCTACTACTAAGAGCACATCGGGTAATTTAACAATATTCTTAATTCCACCGAATTGCTGATTCAACTTTTGCAATTTAATACCAAATTCATGCTGTTCTTTTTTGGTATACTTTTTTAGTTCGCCGCTTTCCTTTTTTCCCTCTAAATCCCGGAAATGCTCTAGTCGCTTGGAAATTACTTTAAAATTAGTTAAAGTTCCGCCAATCCATCTTTCCGTTATGTAGGGAATTTTTGACTTTTTAGCTGATTCTTCAGTAATCTCTTTAGCGGCTACCTTAGTTCCAACAAAAATAATAGTTCCCTTTTTTTGTTTGATTTCCTGAAGAAATTTTAAAGCCTTTTCCAGTTTTTCTTGAGTCTGCTCCAAATCAATCACATGGACATTATTACGAACCGTAAAAATATATGGCTCCATATTAGAATTCCATCTAGATGTTCGATGTCCAAAATGCGCTCCTGCTTTTAACATCTCTTCCAAGCTAGGCAGCATCTTTTTTACATCGCGACCAATCTTTTTTTTAGTCGTTTTAATTGTTTTAGCAGATTTTTCTTTTTTATTCATAAAAAAATGGATAATAAAATAACCCTCATGATTTACTGTTCATGACCTCTGATTCCAAGATTCAGTATAGCATACTTTAGAATTAAAGCAATATTTTGTTAACTCTTGCCTATATCTCTTTATTTTGTTATGATAAGCCAATATGCCCCGTTAGAAATCTGTGTATATGATTATACGGGGTATACTAATAATTCAAGAATTTCTAACGGGGTATGAAAAAGAAAATCCATCCTACTTATTATCCTAAAGCTAAAGTTAAATGCGCCTGCGGCGCTACTTTTGAAGTTGGTTCAACTAAAAAAGAAATTGAAACAGAAATTTGTTCTCAATGCCACCCGTTTTATACAGGCAAAGAAAGAATTATTGAAACGGGCCAAGTAGAAAAATTCAGAGAACGGATGGCTAAAAAACAAGTTACTAAGTCTAAAAAAGCCAGGGTTAAAAAGCCCCGACCTGACCTAAAGTCGGGATCCCGACCGCAAAGCGCGTCGGGAAAGACCAGAGTTAAAAAAAAGAAAAAAGAAAAAAAGAATGATTAAAGATATTATTGTGGAAATCAGATCTGGCGCGGGCGGAGAAGAAGCAGCCCTTTTCGCGGCTGATCTCTTCCGGATGTATTCCCGCTTTGCTGAAAAACAGGGTTGGTCAACTAATCTAATTTCCAGCAGCCAAACTGGCCTAGGCGGCTACAAGGAAATTATTCTTGAAATAAAAGGAGAGGATGTCTTTAAAAAACTAGAATATGAAGGCGGGGTTCATCGAGTCCAGCGCATCCCCAGCACTGAAAAATCAGGCCGAGTTCATACCTCAACTGTTTCAGTCGCCGTTATGCCCATGGCTAACGAAACAGAAATTAAGATTAATCCTCGGGATTTAAGAATTGATGTTTTACGAGCTTCCGGACCAGGCGGACAGTATGTTAATAAGCGCGAATCAGCTGTTCGGATTATTCATACGCCCACCGGCTTAATGGTCACTTGTCAAGAAGAAAGAACCCAGCAGCAGAATAAAGAGAGAGCCATGAAGGTATTGCGGACTCGTCTTTTGGATAAAAAAAGACAGGAAGAAATGTCTTTAAGAGGAGATACGCGACGAGAACAGATTGGCCATGCAGACCGTTCTGAAAAAATCCGCACCTATAACTTCCCTCAAAACCGAATTACAGACCATCGTATTAATAAATCATGGCATCAATTAGATAAAATTATTGATGGAGGCTTAGAACCAATCATTAAAACTTTTAATAAAGTTAAACATGAAAAAAAGAATCTTTAGCGGCATTCGTCCAACTGGGCCTCTTCATATCGGCAATTATTTAGGCGCCATTAAAAATTGGCTGCAGCTCCAGAATGAATATGATTCTGTTTTTTGCATTGTTGATTTACATGCCCTAACTACGCCCAATGCCTCTAAAGGATTAAAGAAAAAAGTTTTCGATCTGGCCACTACTTATTTAGCCGCCGGACTTAATCCTAAAAAATGTATTCTTTTTGTCCAATCCCAAGTCCCAGAGCATACTGAATTAACCTGGCTTTTAAATACAGTTACGCCTATTGCTGAACTAGAAAGAATGACCCAATTTAAAGATAAAGCCAAAGAACATCGTTCTAATGTTAATATGGGTCTTTTTGACTATCCAGTCTTAATGGCCGCCGATATTCTCATATATCAGACCGACCTTGTGCCGGTAGGCGAAGATCAAAGACAACATGTTGAAATGGCCAGAACAATCGCTCGTAAATTCAATCAAACCTATGGCGCAACCTTTAAAGTACCTGAAGTCTTAATAAGAGAACAAGGAGCTAAGATTTTAGCCCTTGATAACCCCTTGAAAAAGATGTCAAAAAGTTCCCCTAATTTATATAGTCGGATTAATTTAACCGATTCTCCAGATGAAATTCAAGAAAAGATTAAGAGAGCAATTACTGATTCAGGCAAAGAAATCACCTATAATCCCCAAAAACCAGCTTTAGCTAATTTAATTACTATTTATTCCGCTTTTTCCAAATTATCAGCTAGTCAAATTGAGAAAAAATATCAGGGCAAAGGTTATGCCCAATTTAAAACAGATCTAGCTAATGTGATTATTAAAGCTTTAAAACCATTTCAAGCCAAGAAAAAAGCTCTGGAACAGGAACCAGAACAAGTTAAAAAAATCTTAGAACAAAGCGCCAAGCAGGCTCAAGCCATCGCTCGAAAAAATCTTAAGGAAGCTAAGCAGAAAATGGGCTTAATCTAAAAAACAAGAGAACAATCAGACGGAATGCGAAGAAAACAAGTTTTTGGAATCGGGGGCGTGGACGCGCTGCTCGAGCCTGCCTGCCGGTAGGCAGGCGAAGCAAGAGGAGGGTTAAGCGATTTCAAAAATTTAGTTTTCGGAGCATATGCAGTTTATTTCTTGCTAAAATATTCAAGTAAAAACTCAACTAATAATTCTCCGCCTAATTGATCCGGCTGATGCTTAATAAAGTATTCAGCTTTAATTCTTTCTGGCTCTACGGTTACTCCTTTGCCCAACTCAAGCATCTCCTGATCATTATAATTATTACCCGTGGTCATAATTTGCTTAGGTTCTATTTTAAGCTCTTGGGCTAGGTTAACAATCGCTTTGCCCTTAGACATATCCTTGCTGCCAATATCATAACCTTCGTTAGTCCAAAGGCAGTACAGGTCATCACCAGATATTTGTTTAACTAAATTAGGAATTTTTTCCATTTGCTCGCAATGAACAGTTAAAATGAAAAACTTTGGCTCAAATCCCCTAATCCTCTGATCATTTTCTTTTATCTGTTTAATTTTTTCTTTTAAATCCCGCAACTGACTAAAATACTCATCTGGATACACCGGATGGGTTATTTTATTGTCCAGCCAAGTAATATTCCCATTCTCTGCTTGTAAAATAGTTTGCTTATCAAAAATCTGATTAACTAAACTTTTTAAATAAAGGATATTGCGGCCAGAAGAAAAATTTAATCTAATGTGTTTTTCTAATGCTTTCAGATTTTCAATAAACTTATCCGAAAGCTTTTTAGATTCCATATATAAATCAATACTATCTTCATCTATGGTTTCTCTTATCTTTGTCCCGACTGGAGTAATGACTCCATCAATATCAAAAGTAACCACTTTTAAAGCATCTAGTTCTTGTTTAGTAATTTTCTTAATATCCTTCATAAATTTCTCTACGGGGCATACCTCTATTATACTACATTATCCAAAAGCTAAAAAGTCCGGTTTGAAGATTAATAGTAAACCCAGGATAATTATTAACAAACCGCCTATTAACATACTCCATTTTGCATATCTATCAGTAAAGCCCACTCGGCTTAAAGTAATCATGGCAATAGCAAAAACAATCATATCATCCAGCATAAAAATAATTGTATAAAGTAATAGATATAGATAGTAAGCTGAAGAACTAAGGTTGCTTAATGATAAAACCCTGGTATAAATAGCCGGCAAGCCGGCTGAACAGAAAAATTCAATTAGATTAACCCCTAAAGCCAAAACAATTACGCCTAAAATGGAAAAGATTAAAACCGGGTTATTAACAATTCTTTCCGTATGATCTTTTAATCTGGTTTTAATTATTGAACCATCCTTAGCTACCTCACAAACTCCGGGCTTAAAAGCAGTGAACCTTTTAATCTGCCAGATGCCAAAGAACAAAGCAGCCAGGCCAATAACGATTCTGGTAATAGTGACATAACTAATCGCTAAGAATAAATTAAGCCAGGCCGCTAAAAGTAGATAATAGACCAGGCCAGAAACAAGAATAAAGGTACCGGCAATTAACCAAATTCTTTTCCTGGATCTAAGATTAATTAAAAGCGCAATTAAGAATAACAGAATCCACATGGCGCAAGGATTAAATCCATCCAAAACAGCCAAAACTATTGTTAAAACAGGCAAAGATAATTTAGAAAGATTAATTTGTCCAATAATCGGATATTTAATAATTTGATCTTCTTGAATAGACAAATCTTTAACCGCTTGTTCAATTTTCTGACCGGTAGTTTGGTCATCAAGGTATCCAATAATTGTTTTGTCGCCGATAAAAATAGCCGGCACTCTAACTGTTTTCTCTTGACCACTAGCTTCTAGTAATTCTAAAAGTAATTTAGCATTCTGCCGGTTATTAAAAACCTCATAACGCTCAATGGTTAATTCCGGATATTTTTCTTCTAGTTTATCCAAAAATGCGCTTGCTTTTTTACAATGAGGACAAGCGCTTCCGTAAAAATATGTCAGTTCAACTGAACTATTATCAGCCCAAGCAAAATTAGCCAAACTTAGAAAAATAAATAATATTAAGATGATGCTGAATATTTTTTTCATTTATCTATTACTCCTCCACCTAAACAAATATCCTTATCATAAAATACAGCCCATTGGCCCGGAGCAACCGCTTTTTGAGGCTTATCAAAAATTAATTTGACCTGATCATTTTTTAATGGATAAAGATTAGCCGATGATAGTTCCTGATTAAATCTTGTCTTAGCTTTAACCTTAACCATTTTAACAGGAATTTTATCAGAAATAAAATGAACTTCAGAAACAAAAACTGTTTGTTTAAAAAGATTCTTATCATCTTCCTTATTGGTTACTATGAGGTGATTTTTCTTTTTATCAAATCCAATCACATACCAAGGGCCTTGAGGCAGGTTTAAGCCCTTACGCTGGCCAATCGTATAAAAATGTAGGCCTTGATGCTTGCCTAAAATTTTTCCCTTTTTATCAACAATCTGACCTGGCTCCAAGCCGATTTCTTTGGCTAAATAAGCCGGCATTGATTTTTGAGCGACAAAGCATAAATCCTGGCTTTGCTTGATTTTTTTGAAAAAATCAAAACCCTGCTTTTCAGCTATTTGATAAACTTGAGCTTTAGTATAATTACCTAAAGGGAAAATGATGTTTTTTAGTTGTTTTTTAGTCAAAAGAGCCAAAAAATAACTCTGGTCTTTTTCTTTATCTTTGGCTTTTAGTAATTGGCCGTTTTCTGTCCTGGCGTAATGGCCGGTGGCTACGTATTTAATATTATGTTTTTTGGCAAAATCAAATAATTTATTAAACTTGACCGAATGATTGCAAATTAAGCAAGGATTGGGTGTTTTTTTATCTTTGAGTACAGAGAGAAAATAGCCCATGACTTTTTCCTTGAAATCAAGCTTTTGGTCTACAATATGATAAGGCGCCTTTAGTTTTTGACAAATCTTTTTAGCAATAGCAAATGACTCCTGAGAACAGCAAATATTTTCCTTTAATAAATTGCGCTTATCTTGCCAGGAAGTATATTTTAAAGAAAGGCCAATTGGTTGATAGCCCTGCTTTTTTAACAACAACAAAGAAACCGACGAATCAACTCCGCCGGACAACCCCACCACAACTTTTTTATTGTCTTTTTCCATTTAAATTACATTAACAACCCTACAATTAATAAAGCAACGATGTTTAATATTTTAATCATTGGATTAATGGCCGGACCGGCTGTATCCTTGTAAGGATCACCGACCGTATCGCCGGTTACAGCTGCTTTATGGGCAAAACTGCCCTTGCCGCCAAAATTACCATCCTCAATATATTTCTTAGCATTATCCCAAGCGCCCCCGCCTGAAGTCATAGAAATAGCTACAAATATTCCGGTGATAATTGAACCGACTAATAAGCCGCCTAGGGCTTCATAGCCCAAGACAAAACCAACTAAAATCGGCGCTAAAACTGGGATTAAAGCCGGAACAATCATTTGACCAATGGCCACCTTAGTAACAATATCAACCGTTCGTTTGTAGTCTGGTTTTTCTTGACCTTGCATAATTCCAGGCTTTTCCTTGAATTGTTGGCGAACATCTGCTACGACGAAACCGGCTGTTTTGCCGACTGCCTTCATGGCTAAAGCGCCAAAATAGTATGGCAGCAATCCGCCGATAAACAAGCCGGCTAAAACCTTAGGATTATTAATCATAAACTCTATTTCCCCAGGAATACTATGGGTAAAATCAGCGAATAAAACCAAAGCGACTAAGGCAGCCGAACCAATCGCATAGCCTTTAGTGACGGCTTTAGTTGTATTGCCGACCGCATCCAAAGGATCGGTAATATCACGAACATCTTTCCCTAATTCAGCCATTTCAGCAATTCCGCCCGCGTTGTCTGTAATCGGACCATAAGAATCTATCACTACAATAATGCCAGCCATCGAGAGCATAGCCATGGCGGCGATAGCAATGCCATAAAGCCCAGCCAAATTATAGGCTGCTAAAATAGCCGCCACAATAACTAAAACCGGCCAAACGGTTGATTTCATTGAAACGGCCAAGCCCGTAATCACATTGGTGCCATGGCCATTTTCTGAAGCTTGAGCAATTTCTTTAACCGGATTGTATTTAGTTGAAGTCCAGTATTCAGTAATAACAATCAGAGCAACCGTAACCGCCAAACCAACCAAAGAAGCTAAATAAATATTTAAAAAATCAAACTTAGCTTGAAAAGACATTAACCATTTAGTCACTGGATAAAAAGCAATCGCTGATAAAACTCCAGCTGTAATTAATCCTTTATAAAGAGCAGGCATAATATTTTTGCTTTTACCTAATTTAATAAAAAAGGTTCCAATAATGGAGGCGATAATTGAAATGCCGCCCCCTAAACGGGCAAAAATAGAGATTAATGATCCGCCAAAGCCCAAACCAATCAAAGCATGAATATCCTTAGTGATAAAATAAAAGGCGGCTGTGCCAAGCAATGCTAAACCAACTACTAACAAACCAGTAACACTTCCGCCCTGCACAGCCACTTTCAAAGCAGAACCTAACCCTTTGCGAGCCGCTTCAGCTGTTCGGACATTGGCCCGAACTGAAACATTCATGCCAATATATCCAGTCAAACCTGATAAAAACGCGCCGATTAAAAAAGCGATGGGCACGGACCAGCCCAACTTATTAATAAAGCCAAGAATTAAAAAAGGGCAACGGCCACTAAAGCAATCGTCCGATATTGCCGATTTAAATAGGCCTTAGCCCCTTCTTGAATAGCTCTAGCTATTTCCTGCATCTGCTTATTGCCGGCCGGCCAACGCAAAACCATTTTGATTAAAATAAGGCCGTAAATAATGGCTAGAACAGCGCTGCCTAGAATAAAAAACATTGTTGTATCCATATATATATTTTACATAATTATCTCTATTTGTCTATTCTTTTCTCATTGCTTCAATCGGGCTAAGATTGGCCGCTTTGCGCGCCGGGTAAATACCAAAGATAATTCCAATAGTCATAGAAACAAGAAAAGCTACCACAATGGTCAGCCAAGAAATAGCTAAAGGCCAAGCTAAGCCCTGGGTCCTTACCCCTATTCCGATAAGCAAAGAAATAACTACGCCAAAAAAAGCGCCAATCAGCCCGCCTAAAACAGTGATAATTAAACCTTCAATTAAAAACTGCCAAAGAACTGCTTTTTTGGTTGCGCCCAATGATTTACGCAAGCCGATTTCCTTAGTCCGTTCACTAACTGAAACTAACATAATATTCATAATGCCAATTCCACCGACTAATAAGGAAATAGCCGCTAAAAATCCTAAAAGTAGATTTAGAACAATACTAATCTGATTAACCTGATCTAAAATTTCTGTCATGTTAGTAATTTGAAAATCGTCTTTAGCTGGGTCTTTAATATTGTGATTCCGTCGAAGCATTCGAGATATTTCCTCAGTGGCTTGAGTAAAATATTTAGAATCCTCAACCGTTACAACTATTTCTGATAAATAATCAATCCCTAGAATTTCCTTTAAGGTAGTCTGTAATGGGATATAGAGAAAATCGTTAATGTCAATTCCGCCAAAAAGTACGCCGCCCTGGGGCTTAAACACACCGACCACCTTAAAATTCTGACCTTTAACTTTTACCTTTTTACCAATCGGGTCAACTCCTTTAAAAAATTCGTCAACCAAACCACTGCCTAAAACCACTACCTTAGCCAAGCTATCATCTTCTGTCTGAGTATAGAATCGCCCCCGGTCTATTTTAGCTATTTTCATTACTAAAGGGTAATCTGTGCTCGCTCCATAAATTAAAACCTGTTTCTCCTTATTCTGGTAAGTAGCCCATTCCTGAGCAATCGCCTGACCGCTGACTGCCTCAATATATGGAAAAATCTCCTTATCCTTCAACGCTTCCACATCTTTATGCTTTAAAGTAGTAATTTTAACTCCTTGAACCATAGATACAACACTACCAACTTGATCTGCTCCCGGTATTTTAATAGCAATATCAAGTATGTTAGGGCCAAAAGCATCAATTTCACTAGTAATCAAACCTTTTAAACTTTGGCCCATTGATAAAATTATTACCACTGCCCCCACGCCAATAACAATGCCCAGGATAGAAAAAGCGCTCCGTAGTTTATTCACGCTCAGAGCAATCACAGATTGTTGAACAACAGCTAAAAATTTCATTTTATTCGTGTCTTAATGCCTCAATCGGCCTTAATTTAGAGGCTCGATTGGCGGGCCATAATCCAAAGATTAAACCAACGCTAATGGCCATTAAAGTTGAAACAATAATAGAGGTTGGGGTAATAATAAATTGCCAATCATAGCCAAAATAGTTAACTCCAATACTAATCGCTAAAGCGATTAAAATGCCCAAAATAATTCCAATTGCTCCGCCGATTAAAGTCATGATCGCGCTTTCAATCAAAAACTGAATCATAATACTCCGACGCTTAGCACCCAAAGCCTTGCGCAAACCTATCTCCCTAGTCCTTTCATTAACCACCACAAACATAATATTCATAATGCCAATTCCACCAACTAGTAAAGAGATAGCGGCCACCGCTACTAAAAAAGCGCCTAAAGCTTGAGTAATACTTCTCAAAATATCCAAGGCCTGAGCTGTATTCCTAACAGAAAAATCATCCTTGCTAGAATCTTTAATATGATGGCGAAAACGTAAAGTTTCTTTGACTCTATTCATTGCTGAATCAAGGTTGGCTGTTTGATCAACCTTAGCCCGAATAAAAGCCAAATGATCAATGCCTAAAAGCAATTTTTGGGCAGTTCTAACCGGAATAAAAACTAATTCATCTTGATTTTGAAAGGCGACCACTCCCCTTTGTTCCATAACTCCAATCACCTTAAATCCAATCTGATTGATTTTAATTCGCTTATCAATTGGATTATCCTCGCCAAAAAGCTCTTGCTTGACAGCTGAACCTAGAACAACCACCCGAGCCAAGCTATCAATTTCATCTTGTTTAAAAAAACGGCCCGAATCAACCGCCGTATCTTCAACATCAATATATTGAGCTCCTACGCCCAAGTAATCAAAGTCATCTATTTTATTAAAATAAGTCATGGTGCCTCGCCCGCTAATATATGGGGAAACAGCCGCCACATGAGGCAATTCTTCTAAAGCTAAAGCATCCTCGTATTTAAGGGTTGTTATTTCAATGCCAAATAAGGCGGCGGGCGGTCCCATATCATCGGCTGCCCCAGGCAAAATACCAATCAAGTTAGTTCCCATAGCGCTGACTTGAGCTAAAAGTAAATTTTGAGCGCTAGCCCCCACCGCCATAATTGAAATAACGGCCGCTACTCCGATAATAATGCCGAGCATAGTTAAAAAAGAACGGCTTTTCTGCAAAGCCAGACTTTGAAAAACATATTTGAATGTATTCAAGAAATACATGAGTAAAATTTTTAATTTTTAATTTTTAAAGCGCGCAGAAAACAAGTTTTTTAAATCATACCGCGCCCGCAACGCTTACGCGTAGCGTAGGCGGGCGGGGGTGTGGGCGCGTTTTACTCAAGCAAAGCAAGAGTAGGGATAAATGATTTAAAAAACTTCGTTTTCGGAGTGCGAAAAGAATAGATTCCTACTTCTCCAAACCATCTTTGGCTAAATGACGAATTTCTACCCGCTGATCAGAAATAACTTGACCATCTTTTAATTCTATAATGCGCCGAGCGCATTCAGCTACATATTTTTCATGAGTAACCATTAAAATAGTATGGTTTTCTTCATTCAAATCCTGTAAAACTTCCATTACTTCTTGGCCTGATTTACTATCTAAATTACCAGTTGGCTCATCAGCCAGAATAAGTCTTGGCTTATTAATCAAGGCTCGGGCAATCGCCACTCGCTGCTGTTCGCCGCCCGAAAGCTGATTAGGACGATGATTAATTCGATGGGATAAACCTACTTTGTCCAAAAGCTCTTGAGCCCGTTTTTCAACCTCTTTTTTATCTAGATGCGGCGTATAAATAGTTGGCAATAGAATGTTATCTAAAACAGAAGTCCGGGCTAAAAGATTATATGTTTGAAAAATAAAACCAACCTTTTGATTTCTAATGCCGGCTAGCTTCTCATCATCAAATTGACTAGTATCTTCTCCGTCAAAAAAATATTGCCCTTGAGTTGGTTTATCTAAAAAACCAATAATATGCATTAAAGTTGATTTGCCCGAGCCCGAAGAACCGATCACGGCCGCAAATTCTCCTTGTTTAATCTCAAAAGAAACCCCGCCTAAAGCCGGGGTAACTACTTGTTCGTTAATATAATCTTTGGTAACCTTCTCTAGTTTAATAAGCATAAATTAATCATCCAAAACTACAGCTTGTTCGCCTTCGCTTAATCCTTCAATAATTTCTACGCTGGTCTCTCCTTCTAAGCCTGTTTTAATAATCTTTTCTTTGACTTGACCATTTTCCAAAACCTGGATATATTGATTTCCATTTTTCGCTTTAATTACATAATAAGGTAAATACAAAACATCTTGTTTTTTATCGGTTTCAATATCTAAATTAACTGTCATGCCTGACTTAATTCTTTCATCTTCCGCATCAAATACTGAAGTAATTTGGTAATAGATTACTCCCGAAACAACTGTTTCAGCTGGATCAATTTTAATAATTTGACCAGTAAATTTTTCATCCGGCCCTAAAGCATCTAAGGTCATTTCCACTTTATCAGTTAAAGCAACTTTGGCGATTTCCGTTTCTGAAACATTAGCCTCAATCTGGAAACGACCAAGGCTAATCATAGAAACTACCACCGAATTAGCTTGGGCTGTTTCGCCTACTTCTTTTTCAACCGCCGTAATAATTCCTGAGACAGGCGCTCTTAGAATTCCCTTGCTAATTTGCGCCTGAATTTGTAAAACTTTAGCTTGGGCCTGTTTTACTTCGGCTTGAGCTAAATCAATATCAGTTTGACGAGGTCCAGCCTGTTGAGAGATTAGTTCATCTTGAACTTTTTTTAAGTCCGCTCGAGCTGTTTCCAAGTTAGCTTGAGCTGTATTCAAATCAGTTTGATTAGTTATTTTAGTAGAATTAATACCTTGTTCCGCCGCGGTTAAATCTACCAACTCGCTATCAATATCGGCTCTGGCTGTATCAATACTAGTTTTATCGGCTGCCGCAACACCAGCTGAAACAGTTGAATCATCAAGCGCAGAACGCAGATAAGCTAAAGAATCTCTAATACTGCTAATAGCTATCTCTATTTTATCTAAAGCAGATTCAATCTTATCATAATCAAAACCAATTTCAGCCAAATCTAAATAATCTTGAGCTACAGATAGGTCTTTTTTGCCCACGTCTTCTTTTTCTTTAACCATAATAGCAATTTGACTGCCGCTGTTAAAATAGCTCTGCCTGACATTAACTGAGGTTATTAAAAGAGCTTGGTCGCCTGTGGTATAAGCTGTTTTGACTGTATCTAAGGCATCTTCGTAAGCTTCATCTAAATCATTGGCTGCATCATCTTGAACATCTATCAAGGCCTGTTCTTTATTAGCCACAGCTACTTCGGCTTTGCTGACGGCTGCTTGATAAATCTGGATGTCTTCGGGCCGAGTGCCAGCTAAAGTTTGGGCTAATTTAACTTGAGCTACTTCTAAAGCAGCCCGGTTGGCTTGAAGTTGAGCATTTAATTCGCCCGCATTTAATCTAATTAAAGTTTGACCAGCTACTGCCTGATCGCCAACTGCTACCTCAATCGTTCTAATTCGCCCTGAGCTTTCAAATTCTAAATCTATCTGATTGGCTGAGACAACCGTCCCGGTAACTGAAACATTCTGGACCACTTCACCCCGAGCCACAGCCACGACCGTATAAGAAGACTCTTTGTTTCTAACCGCTCGGACAATAAAGATGCCTCCGACGATAATAGCGATTAGGCTGGTAATCCAAATTATCTTTTTCATGTAAATTCAATATCTGAATAAAAAAGCGAAGAAAACAGATTTTTAAATCGTAGGTGTGGGCGCGCGCCCGAGCGAAGCGAGGGTAGGGATAAGCGATTTAAAAATTTAGTTTTCGGAGCTTATTAATAAACTTAATTTATTTCGTAAGTAATGCTGACTGAAACCTCAACTTTGTTCTCACCGGTCTCTATTTCTGGAGCGATATCGCCGCATAAAACTGACTATCAGGACTCTGCTCCAGTAATAATAAAAGACCGGAGAATTTTACTGCTTCGGTCTTATCAATATTTTTTAATATCCCTTTCATTTGAGAAACCCAGCGAAACCATTCCGTCTTATCGCCTTTTAAAGAGACTAAAAGAACCTTTCTTTTATCTGAATCAAGAAACTTTTTAGAAAGCCCTTCTAATTCCTTAACTAATTTTCTCTTTAAAGGCATTATATCCAATATAACATTAAATAAAAGCTAAAGCAATACTACGGATCCGAAATATTCAATACCCAATATCCATTCAATAATTAAAAATGTTTTAAACACAGACATATTGCACTCAAGATAACCCGAGAACTTGATTAGGAGTTTTACCATCCAAAGCGCAATGTTTTGTATTGTTGTAATACATATTCCATAATTTTAATTTGTATTGCAGCTCCTCAAATGATTTGAACCGCAATTGATCATAAAACTTCTCTTGATCTGTTCGATGACTTCTTTCGACCTTACCATTCTGAGCTGGTTTACCTGGGTCAATCAGATAATGGGTGACATTTAAATTGTTACACGAAACATCAAAGTCATGCAGTCGAACATTAAGAGGATCTTTTGACATTGCCTGCCCCAAATATCTATTAAATCCCAACTAATCTTTTTAGCGCATTGATTTTTATCCTTTCTTAATTCAACTATTCGTTCTTTGACACGTATGGGCGTTTCATTTGGATTAGTCTTAGGCCTTCTTGATTTGTTTTCAAGACCATCAAAGCTAAACTTCCTGAAACTTGTAAGCCAGTATTTCAAAGAACGTTCAGAAAAAGGACAGACCCTTGTCATTTGCTTGATAGATATTTCTTTATTAAGAATTGGCTTTATCCAACGATATTTTTCTTCTTTTGTTGATTTGGGCATTGTTTTCATATGCCCTCAGATTAGCAGAAAAGTGCAATATGTCTGTATGCATTACCTAAACATCCAATATTCAATTATTGATTATTAAATTATTGCCTGCCTACCGGTAGGCAGGAGTGTTGAATGAATGTTGAATATTGAATATTAAACCCCTTTTAACTTATATAAACATTATAAAACCTTACTATTATTTGATTAAAAAACAATTGAAATAATCATGACTACTCCGAAAATTAAGACAAACCAGCCAAAATTGACTTTTCTGGCTATTTTTAATAACAAACTAATAGTTAAAAGGCCGAAAATAAAAGAAAAGATAAGTCCTAAAAGCAATTCCGTAGAAAAAGTAAAATATTTAAAGTTTAAAACAATATTACCGCCCAAAACAACCGGCAAACTCATTAAAAAACTCAACTTTAAAGCGCTGGCATTATCAAATTTTCTTAAAAGCAAGGCGGAGATAGTCAAACCAGAACGGGACAACCCAGGCAAAACTGCCAAGCCCTGTACTACTCCTAATAAAACACTATCCCCCTTTGTTAAATCCATGACTTTCTTATCGCCTTTTTTATTAACTTTAATTTGTAAAATTGCTGTTATTAACAATAATAAACCAATGGCCAAAGTAATAAGCTTGCCGCTAAATTCTACCTGTTCTCCTAAATTAATAAATAACCTCAACAAAGCATAGCCCAAAATCCCAGTAATAATAGTAGTGATTAATAAAAAGTTAAATAATGCCTTGCGCTTAAAAACAGTAAAAACATCCTTCCGAAAATACAAAAAGGCAGCCAAAAAGGTGCCTAAATGCAAGAATAATGCCTGCCTAATTAACTGTTCTATGTCTTGTTTGCCAAAAAAACGCGTTTGAACCAAAACCAAAACTCCTTCCGAGCTAACCGGCAGCCATTCAGTTACGCCTTGAATAATGCCTAAAACTATTGCCTCTAACATATTATTATCTTAATTGCGAACCACTGCCTGATAAAACAATCGGACCAGAGCTCCTAAACTAATTAGGGCAAATACTAATCCAACCAGCCAGCCAACAAGTGGAATTAAAATAACCAGTTTAAGCGCAATAACGCCCAAAATTACTGTTTTCCAATCAACTGAATATTCAGATTTTTTGCCAAATACCTTTATTAACCAACTGCCAAAGGTAATACTAGCTAAAGTTACAGACAAAAGAATCAACAAACCATAAATTGCTATAGTCAGAGACGCTACGCCGATACCTACCACTGTGATCAAAAGGATAATAAAGGCAACTGGGGTTAAAATCAAAGCTGAAAAACCAGCTCCTAAATTAGGCCAAAAACGAGTTAGCGCTTCTTTAACTGCTTTATCTGTAATATTTCTGAAAATATAGACCAGGACTAATCCAGTGGCAATGCCCATCAAGACCTTTAACAAAAAGGCTAAACTCAAAATACCAATTAAAGCTTTTGGTCTTTTAATCAGGTCTGTTTTGCCGAGCTCTGCCTTTTTAAAATTAATTTCTCCCAAAACTTTAGCCTGGTCAGCAATAAGAGCTTCTTTAGAAGAAGAATATGTTAAATCCCCTACGATTTCGGCTTGACCATCTAATTTTAGCTCATCAACGTTTGCTTTTACGTTCCCGCCAATCTTACTGTTAATAATTACTTGGCCGCCGCCGATGTTAACATCCCCGACTACTGAGCCCTGAATATCTACTGTCCCGCCGCCCACAAATAAATCGCCGCCGATTGAAGCTGTTTTTGATATAACAATGTTGCCGCCGCCCAAGAAGACATCTTCTTGGATTTGGCTTTCAATGATTACCGTGCCTGCGCCCGCATGAACACTGTCGCCAACTGCGCCTCTGATAATAACCGTGCCGCCCGCCGCGCAAACGCTATTCTCCACATTGCCATTGACCGTAACCATATTGCCAGCCGCGCGCAAACCTTTTTCAATATCACCATCAATTGAAATAACATTACCGGCCGTATAAAGATTTTTTACTTTTTCGTCTTTAGCTACGGTGATATTAGTTCCCTGTTTTTGAGCTACTCTAAATTCAGCTGCTAAAGCGCCAGAGATAACAAAAGACAACAACAACACCGTCACAATTAAATAAAGTATCTTTTGAAATTTCATGTTTTCACCCCCTTCCCCTAAAATTATTTTACATGCGCTTACTCGCCAATTTTAACCGCAGTTCCGTACGCAGACATTTCAGAAGCTCCAGCCATGACCATTGAGGTTGTAAACCGAACGCCAATAATCGCGTCAGCTTTCATAATAAGCTTAGTATGTCTTAAATATGCCAAAAATTGGACCGCAATGGGTTTTTTCAATAACGCCTTCCGCAGCGCGATCAGGCAGATAATAGGTATTACACCAAATAGGAAGAAAAGCAAGTATTAAGAGTACTGCTATGACAATAATTATTATAATTGATAATTTTTTAGCGGTCATAATTGACTTTTTCCATTATACCACAACAAAGGACTTAAGGGTTAGCTATAGTTACGAAAAACTCTTTTATTAAAGGCATGGCTGGCGTGTCATAGACCTTGCCTGACCCTAAAAGACTATGAATTGTAAATCCAACTGCATTCTGACCATAAATCTTAAAAGCATCTAATCCTGCTTCATAGTAATCTTCTATAGGAAGTACTTTTGCGACTGTGTGATTTTCAATCGCGCTTTCTTCATTACTTACTACAAACTCTGCGTTAATCCAGGGGATGCCATATTTCTGCGACAATTTATTAGCTTGAGCCGCAAATGTTTTTATATCATCTGCTACAAAACTAACTTCATCTCTATTACGGTTATAACAACCGGTAAAGCCAAATATATCAGCGCCATTTAGTGAAATCTCATCATAATTACTCCAATCGCTGAATCCGCCCATCTTATACATTATCCTTCCTGAATAAATCTGTCTAATCTTAGGAACTATGCTGGCGTAAAAAGCATTAGTCCGTCGCTGAGTTTCTTCTACGCTATAATCATTTGTATCAAGAATCATTTCTATCTGATTGGACGGCACTAAATACTCAACATTGTACTCTTCTGCAATCTGAGCTAAATCAAGCGCAATAGTTTCAAGACGACCTTCAAGATCGTCTGAAATATTAAGTTCTGTCATGCCTCCATCTTCTAATTGATAGTAATCAGGAAAAAGAATTACAGCCAAGCCCTTTTGTTTAGCCAATAAAATATTGTAGACCAAAGCTCTTTTGGATTCATCTTGGCTTAAATCCTTTGGTTTATCATAGTCCATATACCAAAGTTCAAAATCTCCCTTTTTAAACCAATAATTAGCATGGACAAATTGAGTATTAATCCCCAAATCCTTAAGCGCGTCCCCAAAATACAGCACCTCAACCAGATTGGTCAATGTTCCGTAGGTTTGAACTGCCTTGATAAACTGCGGGTATGTTTTTTTTACCTAACAGCGATTGATTCATTTTATCCAATTCTTTCCAGGAAGGCAGCTCTTGATCAATAGCAATAAACTCCTTGCTCATATTATCTAAATTCTCTGAAATCCATACCTTACGAGCTTCTGGATTTTCAGGCGGTTTTTCATAGGAAGGGCCGAAAGACTTAGGTCCGCCAAAGTACCAATCTCCCACCACCAAAATTACAAGGATAACTAATATGATTGATAATATTACTTTGAGTTTTTTATTTATATTTCTATTCTACCACATAAAACAAAAACCGCCTAGAAAAAAGCGGTTTTTACAAACTCCCCATCGTGGACAACGTTACTTGCCTACCGGCAGGCAGGGAACTATTATCCAACAACAGAATAAATATATTTATATTCCGGATATAATATTCATTAAATTTTTTTCGTACCAATCCTTATCTGATATTTCCTTCTCTTGGCGCTCAATCCATGGATTCCAATCAAATTCCTCGTTAGATTTACCCTCTTTTTCCCGAGAAAGATATCCTATCTCCTCTTTTAATAAACCTTGCTGTTTCATAAAAATAAAACCATTAAAAACTTCACCACATTGGCTCTTTGTTTAATAAACAATTGGATGATAAGCCAAATAAATAACATATAACCCCATACGGTGTCCCGCTGAAATAAGCAATAATAATATATTTTTTATATTACCTTTGGCAGGACAACACTAAAACCTGTATTAGAAGTAAACTTACTCTACTTTAAATTTATCTTTATAAATCTCTTCGAGTATTTCTATAGATGCTTGAACTGATAGATTTTTAGTATTTTTTAATATCAACCTATGTTTATATTCTTTACGCAAAAAACCCAAAAATTCATCACCCCAAGATGGCGTAAATGTTATGACGCCCTCAAAATCAACAACAACTTTTTCGCCTTTCTTGATTTCCTTTAAGGATGGCTTAAAAGCAGCAACTGCCTCTTTGCCAAACTGTCGACTGTTTAAAGTTGTGCCAAATTTTTTTAAGCATATAATCATATTATTAGAATTTAATTAATGCCAAACATCCTTTTACATAAATGTTTGTTTTTTTTATATTTAAATTGATTCTACTTTTATCAATTCTAAGCTTTGCATCGCCAGTATGAAAAATTAAACTGATTTTATTATCAGCAACAACATTTCTAACAAACTTTAATCCATTGCCGCGATATTCCGGAGCCCGTCCAGAAATCACTTCATTAAAACCAACATCTAATGCTTCTAGGTGAGTTGAAAGTTTTGGTTTTACTTTCTTTAAGGTTTTTAATATTCCCTGCCCTCTATCAGCTAAAGCAATTTTTTTTCTATTCAAATCATAAGCAAAAAATATACCCGGGATATCTGGCCATTTGCCCAAATTATGGTCAAAAGAGTTATTGCCAATTTCACCAACAATAGCTGAAATTAAAGGATACATCTTGCCCAATTCTCTCATTTCTCCCAATCCGCTTTCAAGTTTTGTTAATCTCCCCTGAAATACTGAACTATCAAGACAATAAAAATCAGAATAAAACTCTGTTTTTAAATCATTTGTAATCCAGCTTTTTGCTAACTTGAAAATTAATTTTCCTTTATTATTTTTTATATAATTATCAATATCATCTCTCGTATAATATCTGTTTCCAGTTACACTCTTACGAATTGGAGATAATTTATTAGCATCGTCCCACCTACGCAAAGTCTGAATAGAAACTCCAAGCATTTTAGCCGTTTGACTAATTGTTAACAATTTTGAACTCATAAATCTATACATTATTATATATATTTATATTATATTAAACAAAAACTCCTGTCAAATCTATACATATTAACTTATCCACAGTTTAAAAATAAAACCGCATAAATATGCGATTTGTAGCTCAGCTCCGTTGGCCGGACGCCTGTCCGCTTGCCCGCCCCTGGAGGACCTCTGGAGAAATATTAAAACCTATTTTGTAAACTCAACTTTAAGATTCTTGCCCAATACAGAGGCGATTTTTTGAAGTATCTCAATTGTAAAGTTTTGCTGACCTGTTTCCATTCGGGCAATATTGCTCTGCTTTGTCCCAATTTTTTTAGCTAACTCCGCTTGGGTCATTTTTTTCTTTTTGCGCAATTGCAAAATCTGGTAAGCAATTTCTAGTTGCTTGCCATATTCATCATAGTATCTTTTGAATTCAGGATTTTTTAATTGCTCACTCTTTTGGAAAAAATCCGAACTTACTTTCAACAAAATCCGGATGAGGACATCTGACTCCGCCGTAGGCGGAGTCAGCCCACCCAAGCCGCCAACCGCCTGACGGCGGAAGCGAAACAGAAAACTTTTACTTTTAAGCCGGCGCCAATTTCTCTTTTCAATTAAAGGATTAAAATTTTTCTGTTTTGCCCTTTTGCTTTGCAAAATGGCGGTCCCACCCTAGGTCCGCCTGCGGCGGACTGGCAGACGGGCAAAAATTCCTTACCCCAGACCCCCTTCCTTTTTGCCCGTCTGCTTGGGGTTTATTCTGAAATTTTTTGGGGCGGGATTCCAAAAGCGGCGGGTGGGTGGGATTAGAAAATTTATTAAACCTCATTTCTGTTCAGTTATAAATCTTTTCGGAAATTTTATTATCATGCTCAGCCATGCTTTGTAGTTTATAGTCTGGAAACAAATCTTTCAAATCCGTTTCTTTGAAAAATGAATCAACCACTCCTTCTGTTTGCTTGTAGTTTAAATTTAATTTTTCTGTCTTCCTTAAAACTATTAAGTGAATCAACTCATGAGCGATAGTCTCATTTGCCTGCTTAATATCTAATTCGTTACTTATCCTTAAATCAATAATATTAGGATATTTAAATTGTCCTTCTGGGCCATACAAAGAAACATAACAAAGGTATTTGTCCTTTATTTTCTGATTGTGTTTTTTTAGAATACTAAAAAACTTGTCCTCAATTTTTTCCCAATTACTCTTCGCTGTTTTAACTTTCTCCTTATAATCCTCTTCTTTATATATCTTATTAAATTCTTTTTCTAGCTCTGTTTTAAATTCATTTTTGTTCTTGCTTTCCTGATATAGCTTTTTATAAAACTTAGGCAAAACAATAGGAAAATCATTATCAAGAAACCACTGGTATTCGGAGTGGATATTCAATAATCTTTGTATTTCTCTTGTTTTTGATGATAAAAAAGATAACCTCATAATTTTATTATAACCATAATCTTAATAAATAAAAAGTGGCCAAGGAGATGTGATCTTTATTTTCCCCTTGGCCAGTTGATGTTTATTCAAAGAGACCGGCTTCTTTAAGTTGTTCTGCGATAGAGATAACTTCATTCATCGGATCCTCCATGTTTGGAAATCTGTCTTTTGCGGCTTCTCCGATTTGCCTTATAGTTTTACCTCCTTCCATTTGGCCGGCAATAAAAGCGCCCGCTTCGTTGAAAGTCAGAACTCCTCTTGTTTCAAAGAAACCAATCCAGCTTTCAATGTCCTGCCTGATTTTAAATCGGCAGCTTATCCTGGGTTTAAAGGATTCTTCCATTTTGACCTCCTTGCGCAATAAATTCGTCCGGCGCATACATCCCACCGCCATATTGAGAAGCGGAACATCCTCCGCCACAGAAGCTATCGCACTTGCGGCATTTCTCCGGCAACCATTTTAGCGAACGGAAATGGGCCAATTTTTTGGTCCATATTTCAGTGAGTGGTGTTTCAAGAATATTGCCGTAACTGCCTTTAGCAATGGAGCAAGACCGAACATTGCCCATATGGTCTATATGGCCGAATCCCGTCCCCTGCCAACATCCAATAACAAAGCCGTGATATTTCTCGGGCAAGAGACACAAGGGAAAAGCATCGCCCAAATTGGCCAAAACACCCAACTCTTCTCTGATACGCTCCATTTGGGAAAAAGCACTCAAGTAATCATCAAATGAAAGTCTGTTCTTCTCCCAATCAGACTTCGCTTTTCCGTAAGGCGTTAATCGGCCGGCGTTTATCTCATCTATGCCTACCCCATTCTCCCTGAGCCATTTACAGGTTTTAAACAGAAAAGGAAGATTTTCTTTCGTGAGAGTATAGAGAATTGATATACTCAATCCCCCTTCAAGACAAGACCGCACACCGCTTATCGCCGCTTCGAAAGAGCCCGGAACTTGAGTAATATTCTCATAAATAGATTCTGGACCATGCAGTGAAATAGCTCCGGTTTTAATCCGATGTTCTCTCATTTTCCGGACAACCTCCCTGTTTATATGTGTTCCGTTAGAAACGAAAGACAGGAAAAAATCCATGGAATCGGCAATTTCTATCACTCTTGCCCACTCCGGATAGGTAAAAAATTCTCCACCGAAGAGACGAACCTCAAATACTTCCGCTCTTTTGAGTTCTTTGAGAATAGCGACGACTTGATCGAAAGACGGATGTTCTACGCTGCTGCATCCCATTTCAGCGTTGAAGCAGAACTTGCAACTTAAATCGCACACTGGCGTCACCTCAAAATTAACCGAAAGAGGAGACTTAAGAGTTACCAATTCGTTCATTTTGTTCCTCCATAATCTTAAATTAACAAGGGCGAAGATGTGTCATCTCCGCCCTGTCCGGTTGTAGGCTTGCGCCTATTTGCAGCATTTGCAGGTGCATTCGCCCCGGCATTTCATGTCGGCCAGCCGCATCTTTTTGATTTTGGGTTGGCGGCCTCTCAGAACGCTAAACTTCGCCACGGAAGCTTTCACGGTCACCACCTCCTTTCTGTGTATTTTTTTATGAAAAAACTGTTATCCTCCTTTGATTATATATTAGCTATGATTTACCAAGTTTGTCAAGGTTTAGTGGTATTATCCACGCACATATTCAGCATGATACAATGAGAGCATATGAACAAAAAAAAGATATGCCCTCATTGCCAAGCAAATATGCGCGAGCAATGGATAAAATTACATTTGGAAAAGAAGATACCTATAACCGAGATAGCTGAGTTGTCCGGCTATCATCAGGATACTCTGTATATTTGGAAAGCTAAATATCTAAAACATGGCCGAGAAGGGTTAATTCCTCAATCTAGAGCGCCTCATAGTCATCCTAATGAGTATACAAATGGAGTTAAGTCAAAGATTAAGCTTTTAAGGAAGCAGGGTCGGGGCATATGTGCAGATATTATCAAAATCAGATTAAAGAAAAGATATGATGTTAAAGCATCCAGATCAGGCGTAGCCGGCTTTCTCAAGAAAGAGGGATTAGTTAATCCTAAATTAAGTAGAAGAATTAAAAACAAGAAGAAAAGGGTTAAAAAGTGTAAAATACACGAACCAGGTCAGTTAATTCAGTTTGATGTTAAATATGCCTTTAAATCGTTTGCTGATGCATGGTTTTATCAGTATTCAAGTATTGATTACTTGACCGGTATTGCCTATGGAGCTATCTATGAGATACAATCTAATTTAGAAGGAATATTATTTACTAATTCATTATTGAATTTCTATCCTTTTGAGATTAAAGGAATTCAGACAGATAATCATGCTACATTTACTAATAGGTATGTAGGATATCTTAAGAGCTCTAATCCATTAAATCCAAGATTGCATCCCTTTGATCTTAATTGCCAAAAACTAGGTATTGAACACTACTTGATTGACAAGGGCAAGCCGGCCCAGAATGGTAAAGTTGAGAGATTCCATCGCACTTGCGAACAAGATTTCTATCAAAGAGAGATATTTAAAGATCTTAATTCGGCCCGAAAGAAGTTTAGAGACTTTCTTTACTATTACAACAATAATCGAGAGCATTTGGGACTTGACGGCTTAACTCCTTTAGAGAAACTTAAAACAATTACTGGATTTGAAAAAGTTAAATCATTAAATCCTTAATGCTGAATATCATCGTGGACTATTCATTGCTCGCTTGGCAGGACAGCTTTCGAACCTTTAATTGGAGCAAAGCCTTGCCTATTCCAGAATTGATTTTGGGCCAGGCTAGACAATTATTGGCTCTTATCTAATATTTACCCTACCCCTCAACTCACTATATATTCCTTGGCTGGATGACGTTAGAACCTGTTTTAGACAAAAAAAGACCGGCTGGAATTTATTGCTCCAGCAACGGTCTTAATTCTTAAATGGCCCGGGCACGAATTTTTTAAAACTTATTTATCGTACCATCAGGCAGATACCTTTTAAGCAAACCTGCTCTTTTCATTTTAGTGCGAATTTCGGTTGTTAACGATTCTGTTGTCGCCTTCTTTGACAAAAAACCATAAAAGATAGCGTCTCGCAAGACGTACCTATTAATCATCTCTTGTCTTACAAGCACTGTCAGATCGTCCACATCTGCATTCCCGCCTAAAACACCTGTCGAAATCGCCATTTTCAGATAGCGACCATTGATCTCTTTTGATG
>NYYU01000007.1 GCA_002685955.1 Parcubacteria group bacterium
TGGGGGGAATTGGATGAGGATCCGTTCCCCTCTACCGTAACTGACCAGAATCAGCTCTCAGAAGAGGTATTTCGTATGCATTTCACTGTTGAATTCGGGCAAAACGGCTATTGAAAAAAGAGGTGAAATTTGTTATAATATAAGTGTCATTGGTTTTATAGAGCTTGCTCTATTTTGCTTCTGACAAAAACAAACACCGTCTTCCGATTATATTGGTTGGCGGTTTTGTTTATGGATAGATGTAACGCTTTCAGTCTAGAGTCGTTTCCATAGACGTGAAACTAGCCACCGTCTGCATCAGCCCCCTTTGTATCATTGTCAGTAAGACTGACGGTGAGGGAAGCTGTTGTTAGATTGATTTATAAAAGTATCCAGCCTCCCTTACCGCAGGGAGGTTTTTTGTATTTGTTCATTTACATTATAGATACCAACGGGTCCCTGCCTCTTTATATAAAGGCGCGGGGACCTGTTGGAGCTAACCTACCCTTTTCATCTTTAGACGGAAGGAAATGTCTGATGCCGCAAGTTTCAAGCAGACGAGAACGAGTGTACCCGGCATTGCCGATCGAGAAGCGCGTTGCCAATTGGATTCGGCGTGTGAACAGAGGGCTTGAGAAAGGAGGTTTCCAAAAGCCCTACTTGTGTCAGATCCGCCTCAAGCTTGGTTTGGCCCTAGGCCTTCCCGAGAATGACAGGTGGGTCAGGCTAAATGAAGAAAATGTTCTAATTCATGTCTCCACCGATACGGTTTTGGGGGACTTGAACGGACGCAAGCCGCAGTGAGCAATGGAATGCTCCGACGGGAAACAAGGGGCTTTCCGGTTAATTCCGGAAAGTCCCGCCTTCAAAACGCCTCAGAAATGCGAGATATGGGCTCAAAAAGGCTATTGAGAAAAGGTGTAAAGTTTGCTATACTATAGTTGTCTTCGGTTAATAAGATTTATTTTATTTTCTGATGACAGAACAGATTCCGTAATTATGGTTCGCCCAGGTTGCGGGTTTGTTTTAATACGACAGTTAACACGCTCGTCCCGCGCTTGCGGGACTCGCTTTTGACAGTTAACAATTAACACTTTTTCAAAGAAATTAGTTGTCAATTGTTAAAAGGACCGAAGGGCCGTGTTAACTGTCTATTTTTCATGCCAATTAAATTGATCTAATTCAAGATTCTGATAGCCTACCACCCCATGTCGTATGTAACAGACTCATCTTTGGCAGACCAAGGCAGACTCAATCTAGAGATCGCGGAGAAACGCATGGGTGCTTTGATGAAAGTCAGAGACCGAATGAGTAAGGAAAAACCATTCAAAGGTTTAACCATTGGTTTAGCTCTTCATGTTACAAAAGAAACAGGAGTATTAATCAGAACTCTTCGAGACGGTGGAGCTAAAGTAGCAATTACAGGATGCAATCCACTTAGTACACAGGATGATGTCGCGGCTGCTTTAGCTGAGGAAGATGGTGTTCTTGTTTGGGCATATAAAGGAGAGAGCAAAGAGGATTATTACAAGTTCCTAAATGCCGTAATAGATACGGAGCCTAATATCACAATCGATGACGGATGCGATCTGGTCACAGAAATCCACACAAAGCATCCGGGTCTTATTCCAAATATAATTGGAGGATGCGAGGAAACGACTACGGGAATCATTAGGCTCCGAGCTATGGAAGAAGAGGGGGTACTCAAATACCCAATGATCGCGGTCAATGATAATAGAACAAAGCACCTGTTTGATAATTACTATGGAACAGGACAATCCACAATGGATGGAATCCTCAGGTCCACAAACATCCTCTTCGCCGGAAAGACAGTTGTAATAGGAGGTTACGGAAGTTGTGGAAAGGGATGTGCGCTCAGAGCAAAGGGACTCGGAGCCAACGTCATAGTCACAGAAGTAAATGCATTTAACGCACTTCAAGCTGCGACTGATGGGTACAGAGTTATGCCAATGGCAGAGGCCGCGGAACTCGGAGATATCTTTATAACAGTCACAGGCAACAAGCACATCTTCCGAATGGAGCATTTCGAGAAGATGAAAGACGGTGCAATACTTGCAAACTCCGGACACTTCGATAACGAAATAGATATGGAAGCTCTCGAAAGGAATGCAAAGCGCAAGCGCAGAGTCAGGCATTATTTAGATGAGTATCTTATGAAGTCAGGCAGAGCTATTTATGTTGCTGGTGAGGGAAGGCTCGTCAATCTTGCATCAGCAGAAGGACATCCTTCAGAGGTTATGTCTCTTAGCTTCTGTGGTCAGACTTTAGCCTGCGAGTACTTAGTTAAAAATAAAGGCAAACTTCAGTCCGAGGTGATTACATTACCTAATGAGATTGATGATGAGATTGCAAAGATGCAACTTGATGCGATTGGAGTTAAGTATGATCAGATGACGACCGAGCAGGTTGCTTATCAGAATGAGTGGAGGGAGGGAACCTAATTAGAACTTAGAGCTTAGAACTTAGGATGTAAGGTTCTTATTTGAGCCAAAAATCTCAATATATGTACCGATACGCCAGTCTTGACAAGACCTTGACATTGTTATCTCTGCGAGTAGAATATTCTCGCAATGTCTATTTTCATTTGTCCTAACACCGGTTTGGTTTAATCTCTGCAAGATTTATGCAGATGGGGGCAATGCTAGGATGTAGTTAAGTTGATAAGTATCTAGCCCCCCACTTGAAAGGATGAGGGGTTTAATAAGCGTTCCTTAAAAACATCGATTATATGACGAAATCTATCCTCTCCTGATTTTTTTCTCGGAGTTTACGTGGCAGTGGAACTGCCGCTCCGGAAGTCGCAACGCGATGAAACTTGAACCTAGAGGATAGAAAGGGAGAATTGTTGTATGTGCCAAGTTCGATTGCATCACAACCAGCGAGTCGAGTGCCCACACCCCGATTGCTCACGAGTGATCGTGCGCAAGAGTCTTGAATCTCATTTGGTGCACGTGCACCATGAGAAACAGAAAGACGCTAAAAGGCTGGCAGACGATGCTCTACCGCCCGATAGGGTACGCAGAAGGCAACTGGCTGTGGCGTAACGTCCCGATTCTTCCAATCACGTCAGGTCCGCCCCCCCCTTGGGGCGGACCTGACTTAGCCAAAAAAGAGGTTAGATTTTGTTGTATAATGCCTGAACCCTGATTCACATGATTACAGGATTAGCTTGATTACAGGGAATTACCTTCAATCTTGTCTATCCTTTAATCTTTTTAATCATGGTTCAGACAAAGGGTATAATGTCTTTGTGGAAAACAATAAAGTCATCGCTGGTTTACTCCGTCAGATTGCCGCTCTTCTCCAAGAGCAGGGAGTCGATTTTAAGCCTGCTGCATATAGACGTGCGGCGCAGGTTATCGAGGAATTAGACAAAGATGTTTCCGAGATCGGAGACGAGAAAGAACTTAAGAAGCTGCCTGGGATAGGAGATGCAATTGCTGGCAAGATTATTGAATACTTAGAAACCGGAAAGATGACAGCTCTCGAGGATATGCGAATCACTCAGGGTAATATTCCAGCTGAACTTATGGACATCGAAGGCCTGGGGCCTGCACGAGTCAGGCAGATTCAATCTGAGTTTGGAGTTAAGTCTGTAGCTGATCTGATTAAAATTGCTGAAGAGGGGAAGCTAAGAACTCTCCCGCGTTTTTCTGAGCTCATGGAAAAGAAGGTTCTGGAAAATGCAAAGAGAGTAAAAGAAAGGACAAAGAGATTCCCTCGCGAAGAGATCAAAGAAGATGTTGATAAACTTCTGAAGAAAATCAAAGCGCTTAAAAACGTTCAGGCAGTGGAAGTCGCAGGTTCATTTAGGCGTGAGAAAGAAACAGTGGGGGACATAGACATATTAGTTGTAACTTCAAAACCAAAAGAAGTTTCTGATGCGGTGGCTGAGCTAAAGGACGTCAGGAATGTTGTAGCCCATGGAGATAAAAAGCTTTCATTCGATCTCAAGTCAGGATTACGTGTCGACGTCAGGTTTGTTCGAAAGGATCAATGGGGTGCAGCACTTCTTTACTTCACAGGTTCAAAAGAACACAACATTGCAATGAGGAAGGTTGCAATTAAAAAAGGCTGGAAGCTAAATGAATACGGGCTTTTTAAAGGTGATGCTGTTATTGCAAGTAAGACGGAAGAGGAGATATATAAGAAGTTAGAGCTTAATTACTATGAGCCCAGTCAAAGAACTGGCAGAGTTTAGTGAATAGTGAATAGTTAAAAGTTAAAAGTGAATAATTAACTGCCCAATCTCTTTTCACAAATCAATTTCATCAGTAAAGTTGTACGTGGAGAGATCGCATAGTTGGTCTAGTGCGCCTGATTGGAGTTCAGGTAGGCCCGCAAGGGTCTCGGGGGTTCGAATCCCCCTCTCTCCGCCATGCATTACACTAATGGCACCCCGAAAAGCTTCACTATGGATAGTGAACTTCGGACCCTGTGCTCACAATACCTCCGTATTCTCCTTTAGAGCGTTGAAGGGGTACTAATCCTGTTCACATAGGTAAGTAGAACACTATGGGCGACTTGAAGATTGTAAACCTGTTATCATAAGTGAGTTACATAATCACAGGAACAACCCCCCTTCATCTCTACCACTGTGGGCGCGTCTAAGTGTCCCAAACCTAGCCAAAAGGGGCACCCGTACGGTGCGACCCGTTCGGTTAGAATTGTGACAAAATTCTGGTAATTTCCTCCTGCACCTTCTTCGAAGAATTTTGAGCTTTTTCGACTATCACCTTTTCTAAGCGATGATCGGGAGAACGAGCAATGATTCGAATGAGTGGAAGGTCTTTCTCTGTAATAGCATCTTGCTTTGTAAACACAAAACTTATTCCATCGCCCGTAAAACTTTCGGGGAATAGATCGCTCGCATACGTCTCTTTTTCGCGTACAAGCATTTCTGTGATTGCTGATCGAATGTGTGGTGGTGCTATCTCTGCAAACGCTCGCACTTCTTCCCATCCTGAAGGTGGATCAAGTTCGTCTGTATCAGGCTTCAGAAATATAGATAACGGTATATCAATCTGCTCAACAATGTTCCTCTTTTCCTTGTCTCCCAACTGCTCCCATTTTTTCTCCTGGGATTTATTGAGTTCCTCGAAGAGCTTATGTGGTTGCAAATGACGTGCCATATACTCAATGCAGCCTGCAGTCACAGCTTCATTGGCCGTAGATTTTGTTAGGAGACTAGCGATCAGCTTATCGCTGTACTCGTCGCTCAGTGAAACCTTAATATGTGTTAGAGCCCTATTCCAATCTTCCGATGTTGTAAATACGTTCCTCCTCAATAAGTAGTCAACTGCTTTCTCTCTTTGATTAGATTCTGTGTGACAAAGATCGTCCAATATATCCTCCCGCCAATTAGTACTGTCGGCACGGAGAATAGGATGCCAATTGCTGACATGAAATATTTTCGGCACGCCTTTTTCGGTACTGGCTTCTTCTAATAGCTCTATAACAGGTGTGCTATCTTGCTCAGCAAAGTAATAGTGAAAGTAGGCCATATAGCGTGCAGACAGTCTTCTCATGACGGCAATTGCTCTGCTTCTGGTAGATGCCAAAACCGCACACGCTTCTGGCTCGTCGCTGACCGACATAGGGTCTTCTGAAAGAGGGCGATCATCTTCGTCTTCGTTATCCCGCCTTATGCGGAGAATTTTCTCTATGCTCCAATCTTTGTGCATCACGTCTTTATTCAAACCCAGCTCAAACAACAGTAAATGAGCAGCAATGCTTCTGCACAGAGCGCTCCCAGCATAAAACAAATTCATAATGCATTCGGCGATGCGTCTAGGATCATTTTCATCTAGAAGAAGAGTATGCCATTCTATTTCGTCGGGAAAGCGCTGAGCTATCACCCGTAAGTCGTCTTTACTTGCATGCAGTACCTCATCCACTGTATGAGTAAAGGTCTCCTTCGTATTTCTTTTTTCTTTTGATGCTTTGAACTCTTTGCGAATTTCTCCTTCCTTGTCCAAGTCTTTTACTTCGCGATCCGTATCTGCCATGCCATGCGGCGACAGTGGAATGTACTCTTTGATGACAGATGGGTTTGGAAAGATGCCTTTGCAGTAGTCTCTGTCTTCCGTTGTTGAGGACAGATCAAGTTCTGTGGGAAGATTAATATTCTCAGGCAGAGCATAACCCATATTCGGTATTACCTCTTCAATACATTTCAACGCTCTGTCGTTCCCTTTAAACATTCTTTCACATATCTTCCTGTATGCACCTGCTTCAGACTGCCTGATGCGCCATTGCCCTGATTTAAACTCAAAAGCTTCTTCAAATTTTGGGTATAAATTTGCAGGAATTTGTAATGGATTCTCGGGCTCTACTCCGTGACGTTTGCAAAAAATAGAAACGAATACGGCTAACTCAAGAAATCCTAGCTGTCTTGCGGCTCGTTGGTGTTTTTCCAGCATAACATCATATCCGTTTTCGTATGCAGCAGTACACAACGGTGCATCAATCTTCAACTCATCTGCGAGTTTCAGATATTCATTCCACCCGACTAATTGATTTTGTGCGTCTACCATTTGTCCATAATGTCTAAAATGTCTTTCATGTACATTAAATTCACCAACATGCAAATCCAGTGTGTATGAAAGTTTTGGTCGTGAAACTTTGTCTAACTCTACTCCACGGGTGCCGTGTACCTTTGCAGGAGGTAATACATTGTTTGCCTCACGCAGATTTGTAAGCTGCTCTTCAAATCCAGTCCTCAGCTGTTTCCCTATCCGTACACAGGTTTCTACATCACTCTCTTCTAAATATTCTTTGGCAACATCATTTCCCTTCTTTTGTTGAATGTATGAAAGTCCCAAGCAAAAATCATCACTGACTAATTCCATGACACGATCAGTGTGCAATCCCGCTTTTTCTCCGTATGCGGCAGTTTCGCGTGTGTATCTTTCGGTGTAAGCGTCATTTTTTAAGGCAGAGTTTAAAACTGATACGATCTTGCTTCGTAGTTCTGCCAAATAAGTTCTACCTTGCAACGATGGACAACCAATTACGAAGCGGTGCAGCGCCTCTCCCATATTCTGTGGAGGTACTAGAGCTGGTAAGTTCTCTGTGCCACGATCTGCTGAATGCAATTTCTTCATGCATTGGAAGACGGAAATGATGAATTAATAATCCTCATCATCGTCATATTCGTCATCTTCATACTCATAATCCTCTTCGTCATATTCGTCATCTCTTTCTGTCTCGTACTCCTTTCCATCTTCTTGTTCCAAAGATTCAAGAGCTTTTCGTAGTTCGTGCACAGATTTAGGAACTGCGCCAGCACCATCGCATCCCTCGCATACCACAGGAACAGGGAAATAATCATCCTGTTTTTGAACAGCAACATTACCTGATCCATTGCATTCATCACATGGTACTGTCTCGCCACGCATGGGCTTTTCCAGTGCAAAAACAGGTGCAAGCTGCATTGCAATAGGCTCCGCAACTTCCTTCATTTCATTGGTCCACAGTTCTGTTCTCTGTCCAAAAACTAAATTCATAGCAAAAGCCTTTCGTTTCTCTTCGTTGGCATCTGTCAGTTTCCTATACGCTGTAGATGCTTCCTTAAAATGTTCTTGAGCCATAGCGTCACCAGGATTGGCATCAGGATGGAATTGCTGTGCAAGAGCACGAAAACGTCCGTGAATGTTCTGGTCTATGTTCAGAATGGCTTCTATGACTTGCAAAACATTGAATAATTGATCTAGTCGCTCTCTCTGTTCGGTACTCAATCCACCAACAACAGATTCTTTTTCCAGAATTTCATTTACTGCTTCCAATGCATTCTCCAAATCTCGATACTTCTTCGACTTTCTTGGATGAGCTAGAGTTTTTGACAGTGAAGCTATTGTATCTCGGAAAAATTCTCTCATGTGTTCTACCTGCGCTCGTGAGATATGTTCGGAGACAGATGCAACTTCATCATCTTCTGGTAAAAGACTAACAAAATCCAATGCCCCTTCCATATCCTCACCGCTTTTTTCTTGAGGTGCAACGGCATTTCTCAATGCCAAGTATTCACGATAGTACTGCAAGTAAGATTGTAAATATACTTTGCGTTCTTCTTTCTTTGGGTCAACTTCTCCTGAACCATCTTGTGTTTCTAACCTTTTCAATTCCGTTTCAATTTTAACGATGTTTGCATTGCGCATTTCCTCATCATCGGAAACACTTACACAAACCTTATCGGTTTTTCTAAGGGCTTCCAAAGCAGAGCTCAACTGGTCTCTTAAATCTGAGATCATCACGGGAGCGACATTGAGTACCGCGTAGGGATTACGCTCTTCACGCGGTTCTTCTGAGGAGAATTGGTAGTCGGTACTTTTTGGCATATCAGTATATAGATAAGTGAAAAATTATCTGCGTTTTTTCCTGCCAAGCGTCTTTTGCGTATATCGCTCAACAGGGAAAAATAATTCTGGTGACAATGGCTTTCTGGCTGTTATTTGCTCGTATCTTGCATACTCACCCACGGATTCTAAGTAACGCTGCAAAAGTACTTGAGCCTCGTTCTCGTAATCTGGGAACACCTCTTCGCACGCCTGTTCATATTCAGAATGAACTTTCTCAGACATGTTGTAATTATTTCCCGCATCTTCCGCGAATGTCTTTGCTACTTTTGATGGAAACGTAAGTGGGTTACTTTGCCTCAGTCCATGAACATGTGCAAACACGGCATTAAACACAGCAACTTCAAGGTAGCTGATGCGTCCTTCCGTGTGCCTCAATAACTGCACAAGACCAGATTCAATGGAGTTTCCTTGGTCACCCTTACATCGTTGTACTGTTGCGTTATCCAATCCCATCTCTTCAGCAATGCTCAAAGCACGTTCAAGGAGTTTTGCCTCCTCGCGTATAAGCCACAATTTTCTAAAATCATCACATAGATCAGAAACAACCGTATCTGTGAATTCATTAGAAACAAGCTGAACTCTAACTTCGGCAGGAGTAGTCATTCCATCTGCAACAACACTTGAAAGGACTTCCTTTGGGTTAATAGTGTTACGTTTACGGATTGCTTTTATAGGTTCGTGTAAGTAGGTCTGCTTTAACTTCCTACCAATTGATATAACTTCACTCAACTTATCTGTGCTGAGATACTCCAAAACACCTTCTGCACCTTTCTTTGTATTGATGAAGCTGATACCGAGTGATAGTTCCGATCCTGTGTCTAATACCGCTCTTTTCGGACCTTGATCTGCATGTCTAATAGCAGCATTCAAAACTGCAACCAACTGTTGTCGTAGGTGGGCTTTGTACGATCTGTCGTACAAACTCGGATCGTGCTCATGCGCTCGAAGCAACACTGACCCAGCCTCCGAAGACAGTGCCAGTGGTTGCGAATTGGGAGCTTGCATGTGTCAATGCGTAGGGATTCGAGAGGCCTTTATTGGCACGATAGGAAGGCAAAATTGATGACAGAGACAACTAAATATTGTCGAGGTCGACTTGCTTATCAAGATCAACAGTAGGAGCTTGAGGAGTCGTAACCGCTTCTTCCTTTTTTACCCCAACGAGTTCTTTGACTTCATCTGAGTGAGCTTCCCAATAGGCTTGTAGTTCTGCTTGGGCATTCACAGATTGTTCAGCCATAAAACTTTCGTCATCATAGTTGCGGGAAATCACATCCTCAATAGTCTTCACTCCCACAGCAGCCAGTACTTTATTGGGCATGTTTTTCGTCTCTAACTCTTCGATTTCTTCTCTCAGAGTAGAAAGTCCTTCTCTCAATTCAGCAACGCGACTTGCGTTGGCTGGATCATTTTTCTCCTGCAATGCGCTGAGTTCCTTCTGCTTTGCAGCAGCCTCTGACCGCATATCTTGCAGTGCTGTGGCATGTTCTTCCACAAACTTCCAAAGCAGATATGGTGCACTCATATTGTTGCGATCCGAGAAGCCATGCTCTGGATTTTTATCATTTCTCAATTGCCTGCGAACAAGCTGACCTGCTTTGGCAGGTGGGGTCAGCGAAAGTACTCCAGACCTATCAAGACTGAGAAGTCCCACCGTCATTTCAGATACCTTGTCGGTCGGTAGTTTGCCGAGTGTTCTTTCGGCTTGCTTTGGATCAATCACTGCAAGCTCCATTACTGCATCCGCAGCTGCATACTCAGAAACATCTGGACTAGCAAGATAAGCAGTCAGATCGGTCGTACTGTTGCGCAGAGCTAAAGCACGCTCTGTAACTACCTTACTCTCTGCAGCTCTTTCTTCTGCTGTTGGCTCCTTCTTTTTTTCCTCTGTGGGCGCACTTGCAAGGACTGATTCGATCTTGCTTCGTGCAATTGCTCCTGAGATAGATTTTGCCAGTGCGGGGTCCGTCTCTTCAATCTCTGTCAGTGCAGAGAGTAGTTCAGCGGCTTCATCCCCACCTCTGTCTTGGACATCATAATTGAACTGCACATCACCGTTACCAACGGCATCAGAAAATCCTACCTCACCTTGTTGTAGCTGGTTCAAGACTGCATTGTTGATGGTGAGTCTTGGTCCAAGCACTTCCTGAGCCTGTTGTACAAGANCCTGCTTTGCTTCATCCATTTGAGCCTGGAGTGTTTCATCTTCGTCGCCAGCTTGCTCAAGCTGTTCACGGACTTGGTTGTAGAGGTTAAGTGCATCCATAGTTAAGGNGGTGAAAAATATACAATTATATTATAATACATTTATTGATAATTTGTCAAATCGTAATTACCACCGAAATTTTCTCATTATGGGCTCTTTCGTTCAAGCCGATACTTGATCTTTTCTTGGCCTACTTTTGCCCTTGTCTCTCTCTAATTTCAGCTCCCCATCCAGCAAAACCAGTCTCTCCTTGAAATTCCTCAGTGCATTGCTTTTCTCAAGCTGAGATCCCTCTCGAAAAATACCAACCAAGTACTCCTCGATGCTTATCGGATCTTCCTCAGGTCGAAATCGGTTGATCTTCGCCAGATCTTCCTGAATTCTCCGATCCAATCGGATGTGCCGTTCTTTGGTCTTGGCAATAATGGCAGCTGACTGCTCAAATAGGCGCCCCGTCACATTCCGAAAATCAGGGAAAACAGGACGGCAGCTCGTAGCTGCCGTCTTTGTTATGTAAAATTATTTCTCGCAACTGCCCATGCAACACGCCATTCTGCTTCGCGAGCTTCGCAGAATGGCTGCTTCGAGAATTCTACAGAATATGATATAGTGATCCGCTTATGTATCACGTCTACCTTTTGAGGAGCATTAAGCATCCACGCATGACATATGTTGGATTCACTACAAAAGATGTCCGCAATAGAATGGATGAGCACAATCTTGGATTGACCAAAACCACTGCTCCACATATACCTTGGGCTATAGAGACTGTAATAACATTCAATGATATTCTGAAGGCCAAAACATTCGAACGATACCTCAAGAGTGGTTCAGGATATTCATTCGCTAAGCGACACTTTTGGTCTTGTGAGACTTGAATCTCCGTAGCTTGCGAAGGAGATTATTTTTCACAAGAACCCATACAACACGCCATGCACCTTATCCAGAGGTGCGCGGTAATTGCGAATGCGATAAGAGCAAGCGAAGCGCCTGTTGTTCCAAATGTAGCTCCTGCTCCTACGAAGTGAGTTTCATAGATACCTGCCAGGGAGGCAAGCATTGCTAGGAATGTTAATACGTTTACCACCCATCGGAGTGCTTGTATGGAAGAAGGGTTAGGTTTGCTCATGGTGTGTAGGGGGAACATCACTACCCAGACTACCATTTTCTATTTCTGAGGGCAATCTGACGAGGAATTGATAATTGACAATTGACAATTGATAATTAACTCTCAATTTTCAATTCTCAATTCTCAATTTTGTCAACAAAAGCAAAATTTAGTGTATGCTACCCCTATGAAACTCTCATTGAATTGGATCTCCGACTTTGTAGACCTCAAAGAGACCGATCCTCAGAAAATTGCTGATCGGCTTACCTCTTCCGTGGCGGAAGTGGAAGAAATAGTAGGACAAGGAGGTTTTTTGGATGGATGTTGTGTTGGGAAGGTACTTAAGCTCAGCGCACATCCTGATGCGGACAAGCTACAGCTTTGTGATGTAAAAACAGATCGTGGAAAGGTCAGAGTAGTATGTGGTGGGACCAATCTTCGGGAAGGAATGAGAGTTGCGTTTGCTCATATAGGGACAAGCGTTAAAGATCCAAAGAGCGGGGGTGAGTTTGAACTGAAGAAGATTAAAATAAGAGGGGAAGACAGCTCCGGAATGATCTGCGCAGCGGAAGAGTTGGAGCTTTCTATGCAGTATCCGCCCAAGCTGGAGGAAGGCGAATGGCCCGTAATAGATTTCGGTGACGGAGATGAAGATGTTGGAAAGGCGCTCAGCGAATTCATTGGAGGTGGAGATATTGTTTTGCATATAGATAACCATTCGATTGCGCATCGTCCTGATCTATTTTCTCAGGTCGGCTTCGCACGCGAGTTCGTTGCCATGGGGCTTGCCACTTGGAAGAAAGATCGCCCGGATTTCGCGGACCACAAGCTTCCTTCTGCAAAACTTCCCTTCAAAAACATTTTGGACTGCAAGGACAAGATTCCAAATTACCACGCATGCTTAATGGAGATTGATAATGTTGGTGAAACTCCGGATTGGATGAAGCAGAGGCTGGAAGCAGTAGGCTTCAGATCGCTTTACCTTCCAATTGATATTACGAACTATGTGATGGTTGAAGTTGGAATGCCTTTGCATAGCTTTGATGCTGATGATTTTAAGGGAGATATTCGAACAAGGCTCAGTAAAAAAGGC
>NYYU01000008.1 GCA_002685955.1 Parcubacteria group bacterium
GAAGGATAAAGCTACTTTGCTTCGAAACATTATCCGAGACGGAATGGAATAATAAAATGTTTCAACCTAATATATGGGTTGATATTAAAGGCTACATGAATACTAAGATTAAAGCATTCAAGATTTACAGCACTGAGGTAAAGGCATATCCTCACCCAAGAAGTGAAGAAGGAATAAGAGTACTATCAAAAAAAAGAGGTTCTGAAGCATGTTTTGAATATGCTGAATCATTCATGCTGGTAAGAGATTATATAATTTGATTATGAACATTGTTTGGCTCTCTGCCAATAAATTAGGATATGAACTTCTGAAGGAGGCGGTTAAATTAAAGGATGTCAACATAAATGCCGTTATAACCCTTTCAGTTGAATCCCGTATCGTAATGTACGATGGGATAGAAAATCATAAATGGTATGAATTTGGTAAGAAAGTTTATGAAATAGATAAGTTAAATGATAAGAAAGATTTAGTAAAAAGAATATCCCCCGATCTCGTTATCATGTGTGGCTGGCGCGAGGTAATTGATAAAAGAGTTCTCGGCATACCCAAATATGGATTTATCGGTTTTCATCCTACGTTATTACCTATAGGACGTGGTCCTGCCCCTATAATCAATTCAATAATGTATGGTTTTGTAGAATCCGGCGTTACAATGTATCATGTATCTGGTGGGTTGGATGATGGTGATATTGTTGGCCGAGAGAGGTATAACATCTTGGAGTCTGACTATGCTGAAGATGTTTATAAGAAAGCCATAAAAGCAGGTAGGAAACTTCTTAAAATCTATTTGCCTAAAATAATAAAAGGAAATGCTCCCAGAATCCCGCAGGATAATACACAAGTGTTAATTTTTAAAAAACCAAAACTTAAGAATAATCAGATAGATTTGAAAAAAGAATCAGTAGAAGAAATATACAGGAAAATAAAAGCTTTATCAACGCCATACAAGGGGGCATATATTCGTAAGGGGGGGAGAAAACTAATTATATGGCGAGCAGAATTGGAATGAAGAAACGGGTTATGGTTCTTTCAGGTTCAAGAGCCGAGTATGGTTTATTAAAACCAGTTATGAAGGAGATATATAATCATCAATCATTGAAAATGGATATCATTATAGGAGGTATGCACCTTTCAGGCGAGTTTGGTTCTAGTGAAAAGGAAATTGTAAAGGATGGATTCAAAATCAGAGGTAGGGTAGAAATGAATCCTGAGAGTGATTCCGGATTTTCAATGGCGGTGGCTATTGGAAAAGGGATGACAGGAGTAGCCAAAATTCTAAAGGAAATTAAGCCGGATATTTTTCTGGTTTTAGGAGACAGGCACGAAGCATTGGTCGGTACTATTGCCGCTGGTTATATGAATATTCCGATTGCCCATATACATGGGGGAGACTCTACTTGTGCGGGATTAGATGAATCAGTAAGGCACGCTATAACAAAGTTTGCCCATATACATTTTCCTGCTACAAAAAAGAGTGCTAAAAGAATATTAAAACTTGGTGAAGACCCATGGAGGGTGTTTCCTGTTGGGTCTCCAGCCTTAGATGCCATTATTAGTTCAAAACTACTACCCGAAAAAGAAATAAAAGATAAATTCAAATTGAGCGTGGTGAAACCCTTTATTATAGTAGTCCAACATTCTGTGACGACAGAGCCTGAAAAAGCTGGTAGCCAAATGGTTGAAACATTGGAGGCAGTAAAAAAAATAGGGTATGAAACTGTTATAGTTTATCCCAACTCGGATGCTGGTGGAAGAGAGATCATAAAGATTATTAAACGTTATGAGTCACTACCTTTCGTAAGGGTATTCAAGAATTTGCCCCAACTCCACTATCTCAGTCTGCTGAAGTATGGAACTGTATTGGTTGGTAATTCAAGTAGCGGAATTATAGAGGCCCCTTCCTTAAAATTGCCTGTTGTCAACATAGGTATTCGCCAGGAAAATCGTGAGCGAAGTTGCAATGTCATTGATGTATCACATGAAAGGAATGAAATTGTGAAGGCTGTCAGGGGTGTGTTATGCAATAAAAATTTTATTGAAAAAATAAAAAAAAACAAGAATCCATATGGAGACGGTAATTCAAGCAAAAGGATAGTTAAGGTATTGAGTGACATAAAAATCGACAAGAAGCTATTACAGAAGCGAATTACATACTAAGAAATGTAAATAGTTATCATCGGTTGCGGTGGTCATGGTAGAGTAATACTTGATATTCTTCAAAATAGGGGAGAATATCAAATCGCAGGTTTTTTGGATGACAAAAGTGATTTGATAAACAATGAAGTGGATGGTGTCAATGTTATAGGCTCAACAGGTGATATACAGTCTCTTCGGAAAAAGGGAATAGATGGTTTGGTCATTGGAATTGGTGACAATCATATAAGAGCCAGATTGTTTAAAGAAGGAATGTGCTGTGGATTTGAAATGATAAATGTCNTTCATCCGCAAGCTATTCTTTCCCAAAATGTATGCTTGGGGAAGGGTGTGGTAGTNATGGCAGGGGTTGTTGTAAATACAGGAACNGTGATTAAAAATAATGTGTGTATAAATACTGGAGCCACGATTGACCATGATAATAAACTATCCGAACATGTTCATGTTTATCCGGGTGCCACCCTTGCCGGTGGTGTTACTGTTGGAGAGTACTCTTATATAGGCACAAATGCTGCTGTGAATCCGTATGTTAAAATAGGAAATAACGTTGTGGTTGGAACGGGTGGGGCTGTTATATCAGATGTTCCTGATGATGTAATAGTAGCGGGTGTTCCTGCTAAAATTCTAAAAAGACGAGAAGTGAATGCTTAAAAAGGATAGACCCGCGATTTTAGGTGGTACTCCAGTTTTTAGTGGTGTTCTTCCGATTTTGAGACCAAGCTTACCTGAATTAGATGATTTATTAGTAGCTTTAAATAATGTTATTTCCACCGGACAAATCACAAATGATCGCTATGTTAAAGAATTTGAGGAAAAAACAACTGATTTTCTAGAGGTAAAGAATTGCGTTGCTGTTTCTTCTTGTACTTCAGGGCTTATGCTGGCAGTAAAGGCTATGGGACTTACTGGAGAAGTTATTCTTCCAAGTTTTACATTTTCTGCAACCGGCCATTCTTTGCTTTGGAATGGTATTACTCCTGTTTTTGCTGACTGCGTCAAGGATACTTATAATATTGATCCAAAAGCAGTAGAAAAAAAGATAACAGAAAAAACATCTGCAATACTTGCTGTTCATATTTTTGGTAATCCGGCTGATGCGGATTCATTGTCTAAAATTGCAAAGAAAAATAATCTGAAGCTTGTTTTTGATGCGGCTCATGCTTTTGGCTCTTGTTGCAATGGGATAAAAGTAGGTGGATTTGGTGATGTAGAGGTGTTTAGCCTAAGCCCGACGAAACTCTTAATATCAGGTGAAGGTGGGTTGGTAACCACGGAAAATGACGAATTGGCTGAAAAAATACGAATAGGAAGAAATTATGGAGACCCGGGAGATTATAATTGCGAGTTTGCTGGACTTAGCGCAAGAATGACAGAGTGGAATGCTATATTAGCAATCAAAATGCTAGAATTTTTAGAAGAAAATATTGAAAGAAGAAACTATATTGCAAATCTCTTTAGACATCGATTAGAAAAACTACCTGGAATCAGTCTTCAGCATGTTAAATTAGAGGATAAAACGACATGGAAGGATTTTTCGATAATAATTAATTCCAAAAAGTTTGGTGTGCACCGGGATATCCTTTCTTTGGCACTTGAGAAGGAAAATATAAAAACAAAAAAATATTTTGATCCTCCTATACATAAAATGAAGGTTTATGATGAATATTTTAATAATGCAGAAACAAAACTGCCGGTTACAGAGTATATATCTAATAACATAATCAGCATTCCTGTTTATTCCAGGTTAAGCGACAATGACGTAGATAATATTTTAAGTGCAATAGAGCGCATTCAATCCTTTTCCAGCAAAATCAGAATGGTGCTTGGAAAGCCCTGATGTATAAAATAAATAGAATATTAGGGATCATTTCTGCAGGGGGGGAGTGGGAGCAAAGGTTTACCTAATAAGAACATAAGAACTTTTTTAGGTAAGCCTCTGATTGCGTGGACGATAAACCAGGCAAAGAAAAGTAAATACATTGATAAGTTGATTGTAAGTACGAATGATGAGAAAATCGCAAAGATCTCCATAGAACATGGGGCGGATATACCATTTATGAGACCTGAAGAGGAAGATATTCAATGTGTTGAAAAGCCCAATTGACAAAGGTTTTAGAGGTCATATATTACTGAATGAGATGTACTGCATATCACTTAAAGTGTTGTTCATGTTGAAGGTGAAAACAGGGTTTATTAGGATGGATTTCGTTGAGATTGGTATGCATTCGGTAGTAAGTTGTGGGTTGAGAATAATGGGCAGCATTCCGGCTAATAGCCTGATAAGGAAATAATTGGTGTGTTGAAGGCCATAAAAGAGAATAAGGTTTTTGTTGTTGCGGAGGCAGGGGTCAATCATAATGGGGACCTTTCTATTGCAAAAAAACTTGTAGATGTTGCGGTTGAAGCCGGTTCAAATGCCGTCAAGTTTCAGACGTTTAAGGCAGAAAGAATGATAAACAAGTTTGCCCAAAAAGCAGAGTACCAGTATAAGACTACTGACAAAAATGAAACCCAACTTGAAATGGTTAAAAGGTTGGAATTAGATGTTGACGCGCATAAGGAGTTGATTCACTATTGTAAGGAAAAGGGCATAATATTTCTTTCAACCCCTTTTGATCATGAAAGTATTGAATTGCTTAATGAACTTGGGGTTGAAATAGTAAAAATACCTTCAGGAGAGATTACCAATCTGCCGTATTTAAGGAAAATTGGTAGTCTTAAAAGTGACATAATTATTTCAACCGGAATGGCGGACCTCCAAGAGGTTGGACAAGCTTTAGATATACTTGTAGAATCTGGAACTTCAAAAGATAATATTACGGTCTTACACTGTAATACTGAATACCCCACTCCTTTTGAAGATGTGAATCTAGCTGCGATGCTTACAATAAGAGATGCATTCAATGTAAATGTTGGATATTCAGACCATACATTGGGAATAGAAATCCCAATTGCTGCCGTTACGCTTGGAGCTGCTGTTATCGAGAAACACTTTACGCTTAACAGAGATATGAAAGGGCCTGATCATAAAGCCTCCCTTGAGTCGGACGAACTAAAAAATATGGTGACAGCAATCAGGAATATAGAAAGTTCCATAGGAGATGGAGTAAAGAGGCCATCGCCGTCTGAATTGAAGAATAAACTAATAGTAAGAAAAAGTATCGTTGCGACCATTGATATTAAAGAGGGGAGTATGTTTAAAGAGAACAATATTACGGCAAAAAGGCCGGGGACCGGTATAAGTCCAATGAAATGGGATAATGTAATAGGAAGAAAAGCCAAACGAAACTTTGAGCAAGATGAGTTGATAGAAATATAAAGCGGGAGATATGGGTGAATTTAAAATTCAAATATAATGGGGGGCAAGTATGTCTAATTTAGTTAATGAAAAAAATGTGGAAGAATCTGAAAAGACCTATAGAATGGGACAAAATCATTTATACCCTAATGAAAACATTGTAAGGCTTGTAAAATGGTTCTTCGGGGAGGGGGGGGAGGGTCCTAGATTATGGTTTTGGTCCTGGTGAAAATCTTCTGCATCTTTTGAGGCATAATTATTTATGTGAAGGCATCGAAGTGTCAAGGTGTGCGGTTGAATTGGTAGAAAATAAACTAAGAAATTGTCCCGAATACGAAGGAAAGGTTAATCTTTACTTGCTGAATAATGATCAGTCAAGGCTGCCGTTTGATGACAATTCTCTGGATTACATATTATCAAATCAGGTTGTTTATTTTTTGGCAGATGAGGAAAAAATAATAATGCTTTTAAATGAATTCAAAAGAATTCTGAAACCAAATGGTCGATTGATAATTAGTATGATGAGTAGATTAAATAATTATTGTATAGAAGGTATAGAGGTAGAGCCAAACATATTTAAGTGTGAGGACAAGATAAATAGGGTTTCTAAATATTGTTATATCATACAGGATCAAGGTCATGCTCGAGATTTATTTAGTATGTTTAATATTCAAGAAATAGGCTGGTTTGATAATCACTATTGTGGCCATTCAGGTCATCATTATGTTCTCTTACTGTCGAATATAAAATGAGCAAGTTTAGTAAATAGATAGAAAATAGAAAGACTATACTAGGCTCATGCAAAATTCTACCTTTGGAGATTCCTCAGCACTTTGTGCTTGGAAATGACGGGACAAGCAACTCTATCATTTAGACCAGCGGGAGGCATCTTGCCGTTGCGACTTTTACAAGAGGCTCTATCTGAGAAAAACAGCAAAATACAGCAAGTATATCCGTGTTAATAATATAGTGGATAAGATAGAAGGTAAAACACTTGGTAGCGTTGGTGTCAGAAAATAAATTGCAGTGAAGTTTCTTGTTATTGGCTATGGTTCAATTGGGAAAAGGCATGCCAGGAATATCAAGTTTTTAGGGCATGAGGTAATATTATTAAGACATTCTAGAGATACGATAAATAAGGATGGCTTTGATGAATATTACTCTTACGAAGAAGTCTTAAAATCTGTAGATAGCATTGATGGTGCTATAGTTTGTTCCCCGACTTCTTGCCACTTAAATGATGTTAACATACTTGTAGATAATAATATTCCTTTCCTTTTAGAAAAACCTCCAACGGTTGATTATCAATCATATCTTGAAATGGTAAAATTTTTCAAACAGAGAGAATTCAGCAGATACGATATAGGTTTTAATTTAAGGTTCTGTCCTGCTCTCAAATTTATAAAAGAGTATCTGCCTAATCTCGGACATATTTATGCCTCACGAGTATCTGCCGGTTATTATCTTCCAGACTGGAGAGAGAATGTTGATTACAGGACTACAAACAGCGCCAGAAAAGAGCTGGGAGGAGGTGTTCATATAGAACTTATCCATGAAATAGACTATATCATATGGTTTTTCGGTCTGCCGGAAAAGGTCTTTGGTTATACAAATAGAATCAGCATCTTGGAGATTTCAACCGAAGACATCTGTGTGGCGGTTTTTCAATACGGGAACGGCTCTGTCGTTGAACTGCACCTGGATTACTTGTCGCAAAAGAATCTACGGGGATGCCAGATTATTGCGGAGCATGGTACGATGGAATGGGATTTTATTGAAGGCAAAGTAAAGCTATTTGTGAAGGGTCAAAAGATACCCGAAGAGCTTTTGTCTCTGGATGAGGATTATGATTTTAACGAAACGTATATCGAAGAGTTGGAAAATTTCATTGGTGTTGTCAACCGAAAGAAAAGCAAGAACATCAATATTCAGGATGCGGTTGATAGTATGAAAGTTCTTGAGGCCATAAAACTTTCTTCAAG
>NYYU01000009.1 GCA_002685955.1 Parcubacteria group bacterium
AGATCTCCTAACCGCAGACCCAATACTCAAAGACCTTAAGCTGCCGTACTAAGAATCTCCCGACGATTTCGTAAAATCCTTAACCAACATGTCTAGTGTTGCCAGGTTTACTATCGGCACTTTTCCAGGAGTTGGAACAATTCCCATGTTTGCCTGAAACTTGGTCTGGCCTTGCCATGTACCAGAATTCAATATCAACGTACCGCGATAATTCGTTCTGTCTAAGGTATGTACATGTCCAGCGTGAAAAATATCGGGAACCTCATCAATGACCAAATGATCCTCTTCCGCGGGAGCCATTGCCACTCTTCCTCCATAATGTGGTGCTAAATGTCGTGCCCGAAGCAAAAGCTTCATCGCAGCAGCTGGCGACGAATATGATAATCCTGGGATTTTTGCGACCACGTCATCCAAGCTCCGTCCATGAAACGTCAGAAGCTTTACACCATGTAGTCGTAATAGAGCAGGACTACTTAACATCGAGACGTTTTCCATGCAATATAGTTCCTCCGCGTATTTGCGTGGTATGGCTGGTTGAGGAAGAGCCTGTCTTACTGGATCATGATTTCCAGGAATTATAACGATTCTTATGTGCTTGGGTATTTTTTCAATTAGCTGGGCAAGATTAGAATATTGCTTACGGATATCCGGTTCTTGAAGGTCATTCTCTTGGCCCGGATAGATTCCAGCACCGTCTACAGCATCACCACCTATTACGACATACCGTACTCTGTCTACAACTCCATGATCTTCTGACAGACCCGAGATCCAAGCTGTGAATCTCTCAAAAGCATCAAGAAGAAACAACTTGCTGCCTACATGTAAATCCGATAGAAACACGGCATAGACATTCTTTTTACTTGTAGTTGGAATTCTATCAGGAAGATCCGGGTGATAGATTCTCTTCAACGCGGCTGTTTCTCCCCTTACTCTTGCTACATCCATTATTACAAATTGGTCCAACATAACGTCTGCAACTTCAGCTTTAATGGAATTGTCTGTACCTCGAACTCTGAGAAGACCTGAAAGATCGTCTATAGCTAATTCCCATCTATCCTGTTTTATTCTCTTATCCATAACCAAACCCGCCACCTTTACCACATCACGATTTTGCGCATCCAAAACCTCAGATATTGTCCTAATGTTTCTTGAATCTGGCCGTTGACGTGCTATGTTCAACATCTTCCGAAGTCGACTCCGAAAAAGCAATCTAAAACCATCCGCTCCCTCAACTGGAAACAACTTTTCAGTAAGGTTACCGATTATTTCGAGATCAGCTTCCGAACCCTCTTTGGCCATGTCAATTGAATCTTCTAAATTTCGTGGATCCTCTATACTTTCTTCAGGAGACAATAAGGCATCTATATCTGATCGAGAAATCACATCAACTCCGTCAGTTTCACCTGATTTTTTTAGTTGAACAACTTTATCGATCATATCAACTACATTTACGCGATTTTCCAAGCTTAGTAATAGCTCAAAAGCATCAACATCAACTTGATATCCACTCGCTAATGCGCGAGCTACCGCATCATCGACTTTTGCTAGAACAGGCAAGAACTCAGTAGCTCCCACTCCAATTTACTACTTGGTTTCAAGGAGCTTTTCTTCAACACCAGATAGAAAGTCCTCGATGTGTTCCACCGGAATACGTGCGCCGCTAGCTTTTGCATGCCCTCCACCAGCACCTCCTGCTATGTCAGCTGCATATGACGCCACTTCTCCAAGATGACACCTACAATCTTCTGTTCCCCTCAAGGATATATCATAAGTGTCCTTCTTTGGACTTAATTTGTAAGCAATACCTGCAGACACCTGGAATGCTCCAAGCAATAAATTTGCTACTAACCCTGAAACCGGCTCTTCAGTACAAATACTCGCATAACCTTTCCTCATTGATCCTAACTTACGCACTACCGTCATCAAGTACACCATGCGTTCTGCTTGTTCACTAGCATCATGCAGTACGTCAGTAATCCTATGTGGTGGAGTCATATTCGATAGTTCCGATACTAGCTTTTTCAAATAATCTTCATCTCCTCCCCTTCGCGCCAAGGCGTAAGAAAGCAACGTTGCCTCCAATAGGACGAATTGGCGGTCCTGTTGCTGAATTATTTTTTTTGCTAAAAACCCCCCATCAAGATAATCGGTTATTGCAGCATAAGCTGCAAGCAAGTGAGCATCATGTGGCAGCTCTTTCTTCAGAAACTCATAGGATAACACACCCGCACAATCATTTATGGAGTGATTTACTATAACACCACATTTCTTTAGTGCACGTCGCCAATCATTCTCCATTGGATGGTGGTCAGTATACACAACTTGTCCGTGCTTTGCAATGGCCTGTATTAGCTTGTAAAATTCTGGCCACGTACTCTTGTTTAAACCCAAATCACAAATATAGAGCTCATCAACGCGTCGAAGCTGACTAAGATGGTCAATAATGTCGCCATAATCAGCCAAAATAACTTCGGTGTCTCTTGCGCGTTTGAAAAGAGCAGCAGAGACTATACCATCAACGTCTTTTTTATGAGATATACAAATNCGCTTTCTTCTGACCATTTCCATTTACCATCTATTGAGANGCGTATACACCAATACAGCGCTCTTGANGTCTTTCAATCGANCCCGGTCGCAACTCTCTAACTNTCTTGATAGCGTCTAATGAAGACATCCCCATACTTACTAAATAGGCAGCTAACACCGTACCTGTTCTTCCCACACCTGCCTCACAATGAACCAATATCTTCTTTCCTGATTTTTTGGCGTGGTTTAGGATTCCAACCGTCTTGGAAAGATGAATCATGGTGGGAGCTTGATGGTTTTTGATACTAACATGTCGAAATTCAATACCCGTCTCTCTACCCCATCTCGAGGGCAAAGATCTATCCGTCAAATTCAAAACTACCGTAATCCCCTGTCTCTTGAGCCAAAAAAACTCCCTCTTTGATGTAGGCTTCCCAGAAGCAGCTACTGAGTTATCTATCCAACTAAAATTTGTAGGCCGACCAACAGAAAAACCCCAGATCATCCTATAGAGGTTTCCAAACACTCTGAACCAAACCTACTTGATGTATTGATAGTTTTACCGTAATGATTACACTGATCTCTCATTCTTAATAACTATAGACTAAGTACCGCGTATGTTATCCCAGAGTCTGATATGCAACCTACTTGAGAAATTATAATCTCGTTCCGTACACATTTTTTTCAACCATACTTCTCTTTCCGATATTACATCTCTACTCACACCTTCTGGCATAAGTATTACGCGTTCTTTATTTAGAGCGTATCTGGCGACCAGTCCATCAACTTCTGTCACGTCTTCTGGATTTTGAATGACATATTTGAAGAAAGAACCAGAAAAAGAACTAAACACCCGATAACAACTCTTTTGTTCGCGATCTTCTTCAGAGTTCCCAGAATTCTTCAACTTAGGCGACACATTCCACTGATCAGTTATAGCAACTAACGGAGCAATAGGCCGCAACGTACCGTTCGTCTCTATCTCGATATAGAAGTCTCTTTCTTTCAAATCATTGAGTAATTCTACAAGCGCACTTTGTTGAAGAAGTGGTTCTCCGCCTGTGACAACAAGACGTCGGCACCTATAACGAAGAACGCGATCTCGAATATCATCTTTATTCATAAACACCAGCTCTTTTTCATTATTATACCGGTTCCAATCCCAAGTATAAGCTGTATCACACCAAACACAATGTAAATTACAACTTCCAAGCCTTAAGAAAACGGACGGCCTTCCTACTGTTATTCCTTCCCCTTGAACTGAATAGAAAATTTCTGAAATTAACAGTCTTTCTTCCTTAGGAGATACACCAGTGAAGTGCACAACTCCTTTCTGAAAGTCATCAAATTGGTTATCCGTCATTTATTATCTAATGGCCCTTGATAAGCAAAACTAGCTGTTATTATAACCACGACCCCTAAGCATTAGCACAGCTGTGAATTATCTTGGAAAGAACCACATAGTCTACTACGGGTGGATTATTCTTTTTACGGCTGTTGTTATCCGATTGATGAACTCGGGTCTCCGGATATCATATGGTGTATTCTTACCCTCTCTAGAAGCAGACCTTGGACTTTCCAGATCATCTGTAGCTGGCGCTGCAGGATTTTCGCTTTTCGTCTTCGCAATATCTCAACCTTTGGTGGGAAAGCTAGTCGATCGCTTTGGACCAAAGAAGACAATTCTGTTTGGTACTACTCTAATTGGGATAAGCTATTTGCTTATGAGTACTATATCGAATCCCCTTCAACTATACATCTACTATGGAATTCTTTCAGGGATAGGTTTTGGAGCAGCAGCAAGCGTTCCGATAGCCGTACTAGTTACCGATTGGTTTAGGCGACGAAGAGCTTTTGCTGTCAGCATAGCTGCTTCAGGAGTTGGAGGTGGATACCCAACAATAGTCCCTCTAGCTGCTTTCCTTATCTTGACTATTGGCTGGCGGAGCTCCTACATCGTTTTGGCGGTTCTGCCCCTACTAGTCGTCTTGCCTTTAGCTCTACTATTAATTAAAAAAAGACCCCCTGACAATAATCAATCAGACACTCAACAACCAAGTAAAACTACTGGTGACACAAAAGCTTCGCTAAATCACCTGGTTAGAAGTAGATCTTTCTGGTTTCTTGCCTCTGGATACGTCGTCTGTGGCTTTTCAGTTTCTTTTGTGGAGGTACACCTTGTCGCATTTGCTTCCGATGCAGGTATTTCTCCGCTTATAGCTGCAGGCGCGCTAGGAATAATGGGAATTCCCATGATAATAGGACTTCTATTGGCAGGGGTAGCAGTAGATCGTTTTGGTAGAAAAAATCCCCTGGCGCTTGCATACGCAATAAGGGGATTCTCAATGTTACTCTTACTTTTAACACCCACTAACACGTCAATCATTGCATTTGTCATCCTATTTGGTTTCGTAGAATTAATGACAATACCACCTACTACTACTCTCTGTCGCGAGATTTTTGGTGCCAAATCCATGGGCTTCGTTTACGGTGTCGTCTATGGTGGACACCAGTTAGGAGGTGCATTATCAGCCTACCTTGGAGGATTAATATTCGACTTGATGGGAAGTTACACACCAATGATTCTTTTATCGATACTGCTCCTTGGCTTTGCAAGCACGGTTTCCTATCTAGTAAAAGAACCACAAGCCATGATGGCTAGTAATCGAATCTAGAAAAAAATGAAAACATAACATCAAAACAAATCTGGTACAAAAACATGGAACAAAATCAGATAGATAAAGCCAAGAGTAGAAACATTTCTAGAGACAACGGGATATGAAAACAAAATCTACTTCCTTCCAAAAGGCAAGCGCTACCAAGATCTCGAAGAAAGCTGTAGAACAGAATCTAAACAAGTACTTTGATCGCTCTCTAACGGAACGCGAGCGCGCCGTCTTCGAGGGTGGGATAGCTCTAGGTGCTCTGCACCAACAATTCATGGGGATTCCAATACTCAAAGACGCAGACCTACTTGCAGCAATTGAAAAAGTAATAGAAAAGAGCACGACACTTCGTCCTTTCAAGATCAGAGCACGAGTACGCATTCAAAGTCAAACGCTCAAGAGTAGAAAGAGTCACGCCTATGATTATTCGACGCTTAAGGGAGAGAACGTCATTGTACGTGTGGAATGTCAATATAGAAAAGCAAGAGCAATAGTTGGAATGAAACACATTGACGAACTAGATTATGACCTGATGTTTGTTGAAAAGATTCAGTAGCGGATTATGAAGAAAACAACAAGCAACGCTGGCCCGCCGATAACTGCAGCAGAAGATCGATTCTCTAAATTTGGCAAAGACTTTCATGAGGAATGGTACCAAAAGATTATACAGACATTTCACTATGACCCATTAAAAGACGTCCAGGCTACAAATTTACTTCATAGTTTACTGCGTTCTAAAAGCATGGCACCAACGCATACGATATCCTTACTGCATGGAAAACCAGCAATTATCTATGGGGCTGGGCCGTCTCTAGAAGATCAACTATCAAAGCTAGTAGAGAGTACACAGGTGATCAGAAAGTACGTACATGTAGCTGCCGATGGAGCCGCTCGACCATTGCTGAAGCTAGGAGTTCAACCCCAACTCGTTGTTACAGATCTTGATGGATTAGAAAAACAAGATCTCTTACAACTTTCACCCAGTGAAACCCTATTGGCGATCCATGCTCATGGCGACAATATAGGCGCCCTTAGAGATACGATTCCTAAATTACCACAAAAAATACTAGGAACCACACAATCCGAGTCAACCTCTCGCGTCCACAACGTGGGCGGCTTTACTGACGGAGATAGAGCATTCATACTTACAGCACTTGCAGGCGCCAGCAACATTACATTGTGTGGAATGGACTTCGGAAAGAGAATCGGGAACTATTCAAAGACAAGAACGTCTCCTGATTCTGTAGGCATCAAACGACAAAAACTACGGTTTGGTAAAGACATCATCGAGTGGTCCCTCCCTTACTTTGACACCAGAGTAGCTACCCTGACCTCTAATGCAAGAGCTTTATCTGTTCCCTACATATCTTCAGTTGAGTCTTAAGTAACAAACAAATAAAGGGCAATTACTTTCCACCAGCTTGTTATATGCGAATCTCAGAAGTAGAAATCTATCGTGCAGACATTCCATTTAAGGACACCTTTCTGAGCAGAATGAACGTTAGGGCCGCCAAAGACGTAGTCGTTAAGGTTAGTTCGGAAGACGGACTTGTTGGAATTGGCACTACTTCTCCTGTTCCAAAATACCTCGGAGCGACTCAAGGAATAATAATAGAAGGGGCAAAGTTCCTTGCATCAACAATAAGTGGCCAAAATCCATTTGACATCGAGAAAATTCACTCTCTTATGAATGACGCTTTGGCCGATAATTGGCCTGCTAAGGCCGCCATCGATTTAGCTCTGTATGATATGATGGGTAAAGCAGTAGACAAACCCGTGTACCAGCTATTGGGCGGAAAGGTACGCGATCATTTCTATACCCAGTTCAATTTTGGTATGAAACAAATTCGGCGACCCACGGAGATCGCGAAGATTGCTAAGAAAGCAGTGAAGGAAGGCTTTAGAGCATTCGAAGTTAAGGTAGGTATAGGACTAAAAGCGGATATTGCAAGAATAAAGGCGATCAGAGAAGCCATAGGTGACGAAATTATTCTAGTAGCAGACGCTAATCGTGCTTGGACGGCAAAGGAAGCTATTGAGAGCATTCGAGCGTTACAAGGATTCAACAACATTATCTTTGAAGAGCCTACTCTTGGCCTTGAAGAAATGTTGGAAGTACGAGAAGCCGTCGACGCTCCCGTCTGTGCTGATGAGAGCTGTCACACCCTAAAGGATGCGAGAGAGATTGTCAAGAAGAAAGCGGCAGATGTACTTTGCATTAAGATTATGAAGGCGGGTGGGATCTTGAACTGCAAAAAGATCGCAACTCTTTGTGACTCATTCAATGTTCTCTGTAGGATAGATGGAGTCCCTGGAGAAACACTAGTATCTAATACCGCAGGTGCACATATAGCTCTCAACGCCAAGACTCTGATTCCAGCTGGATCTGGAGTTATGCAACACTATTACACCCTTAAAGAAGACGTTGCAACTGGCGGTTTAATTTTCAATGAAGGAAAGGTAACAATAGGTGAAAAACCCGGCCTCGGCATCAAGCTTCGAAAAAGGATGTTAACACCAGCTTAAATTGAACACGTCTCATCGACCTTAAACTAAAAGACCGTAAACACCTAATCTCGGAGGTCATTTACTTCAAAACCGAGACGACCTGGACTCATAATTCGATTGGGGTCAAGGGTTCTCTTTATCATCTTCAAACTCTTAAGAAAGCCCATATTTGCCTCTCTAATCTGACGACTCCACGCCCAGGGCGGAGCTTTCCACACCAGTCCGCCCTTCTTTACATAAATCTCAACTATATCCCTAACCAGACTAGTAATCTTCTTTACTTCATCCTCATCTTTTCTATTGAAACGAAGATAAGTCATCAGGGATCCTGAATGCGAACCCCTGAAAACATCAACTCGGAACAAGGATTCTCTTCCGAATCTACGACAAGTTCTTTGAACCTCTTGCATAGTTTGTGCCCAGGCCGAGATGGGTATGTAGCAAGCCGGGTTCGTGGATCCGCCAAAAACATCTGGATTAAATGAAGTTCGAAGATCTGGTAATTGGAGATATTTATCGCGATCTCGACGAGTGAGTTCAAGAACACTTACGTTCATATTTTTTGGAGCTTGCTTCTCTACCAGATCATTTAGAATTTCGATCTTGGCATCGATGAGATTCTTTGAACTACCCGTTACTATTGCATAGAGATAAACTCCAGTCTCTCTACCACTGGTTAACTTAGTATCATTTCCGACGAATCCAACATCAGGAGAATAGGCGGAGATGTCATCAGCTACATCGAGATCCACCAGAGATGACAGAAAAGGCCCAAAACTACCTTTTTGAGGTGTCGAAATCCTCAGGCAAAAAGCTTCAACATGGAGTGGTTTACGGTAGATTGGAAGAGATACTTTCGTTACTACTCCAGTTGATCCAAACCAGCCACTAAACAGGCCAACTAAATCCGGAAGGGGTACTCTTCCAAACCAGTACGGACTGCAAGATGTTGACCCGCAGCGCAATAGCTCGCCATCTGGAAGAACGACTTCAAGACCGTTGATCTGTTCGTATTGAGACCCAAATTTTAGTGGCATGAAACCGACGCCCTGGATAAGGAGGTTAACAAGAAGCGACGCATTGCCTGGACACGCTTTAGGAACACTTGCCCACATTCCCTTCTGTCCCAACGCCTTGATTACTGCCTGTACTGTGGCACCTGCCCCAATTACCACATATCGCATTCTTTCATCAATTTGGATCTGAGACATCCGTGAAAGATCTAAAACAAGACCACCTTTCAGAGGAATATGCTGTCCCCAACCATTTGTACAAGATACAACTGGGGTAACTGATTCACGCAATCTATTTGCAATTTTCATCACCCCGATAACTTCTTCCGTACAGGAAGGCAAGGCTACGACGTCTGGAAACCTAGAAAGGCACTCACTTGCATCATATGAATAGCGTAATAACGCCTCTGGATCAATGATTACGTTATCTGATCCCACCACGCTTGAAAGCTCTGTAAGGATAGACATGCCACTGAGACGGACCACGGCCGCTAAAGAAACCTTACCATTACCAACCTAAAACATCTGACGACTTCTAATACATTCCAGTGAGAAATCCATGGATAGAAATAAGGCTATTAACACTAAAAAGAGAGGCTCGAATATCAAAAGTTGAAGATTGACTTTCACCATCACATCTTCCCCAAAGCGTACCTAAAAGAGCTCTCAACATGGACCGGGTATCCAAGAGCTAGACTCGAACCAGACGGAAGGATTGCCTTAGTTCGAAAGGCAGACGAAGTTCTTCTACGAAGTTCTGTACACGATAACGAAGCTCGCATAAAAGACCTTGATAAATTTGGCATCGACATAGCAGTCTTGACCCTCCCAAATCCATTCGTGGACATCTTTCCCATTGAACGCGGGATCCCGATCGCCCGAGCAGTAAACGAGAACTTAGCTGAAGAGGTAAAAAAATATCCTGACCGCCTGGTAGGATTTGCTACTCTTCCTCTCAGAGATCCATTGGCAGCAGTCGAGGAGCTAACACGGGCTATTACGGAGCTCGGGTTGAAGGGAGTCTGCATTCCTGCAAGTATTGACGGCCAGTCTCCAACGTCAAGTCAGTTTATTCCAATCTATGAGACAGCGTCTCGACTTGATATCCCGGTATTTATCCATCCAAACATACCGGCAGGAAGTGAACCGATGTCTCCCTACAGACTTATCACGATTCTTGGCTATTTGTATGACACAACTCTTATGGTTTCTAAACTAGTCTTTGAAGGAATATTCGATCGAGTGCCAAACTTGAAACTCATTATTTCTCACCAGGGAGCAGCAATACCATATCTTGCAGGCCGAATAAACCAGGGGTACATCGAATACAAAGAGTGTAAGGCTAATATCAACAGGCCTCCTATGGAGTACCTCAAACGCCTATACACGGATACGATTTCCTTTGATCATGAAGCTATGATGTTCGCGTACCGATTCTTCGGAGAAGACCAACTACTTTATGGAACAGATTACCCTTTTCTTCTTGGTACGCCCTCAACGATTGCAGAAGACGTTAATGGCTTGGATATTACTGATGAACAAAAAGACAAAATATTCCATAAAAATGCATTATCTATACTAAAACTATCATAATACAAGAAATTATTGATATCTAGACGTAACACGCGTATTGATGATGGCCCCACCAGAAACCATAGATGGAGCCGAACTTGAAGGCGTCCTGAGTTTCATAGAAGAGAACATCCGAACTATTCCTCTCAAAGAGCTACTATTCCAAGTAAGCTCAAAGGGCCATAAGATACCCAGAGAGCTAGTCCATGGCATTAACAAGGCCATTTCTGAGCTAGTTGGTCCCAGAAGGCAATCCATCGCGCGTTTCATAGTCGTTAGTGGCCCTGACCGCTCAGGAAAGGAGACGCAATGCTTTAACCGGCGTCATTTTGACGGGATAACTGGCCTTAACAAATTCCTATCCAACCAAGGATATATGGTATTAGGTATCTCTTTACCGTCATATCACACAACATTAGGTTCCATAGTCGCGGCGTATCTGAATCATCCTAAAGCTACATGGAAATTTGACGGAGAAATCTCTAAGGAATACGCCTGGCTACTATGGTCATTAGATCGAGCACAACATAATTCCAGAATACTCAAATGGATCACAAAATCGACTAGACACATAGTTCTATCTAAGCGATGGCTTGAAAGTAATACCATATATCAAAAAAATCAGGGGATAGACGAAGGACGAATTCTAGCTTTCGAAGACTCCATCGTCAAACAATCTCACACCATAATCTTAGACGCACCTATACCAACTATCAAGGAACGCCTTCAAGGCCGGAGCCGGGACCGTTATGAACAACCAGAGACGCTACAGAAAGTTCGTGAGTTATATTTGGAACTCCCTCAGCTATATCCGTATGGAAATTTTTACCTCGTAGATGCATCAAGAGAAATGAGAGAAGTTAACCTCGATCTAATCCAACTTACTAAAGATTCCATTTTATCCAATTTTTCTCCAAATTGATCAGTCGTCGATCATTGCCTC
>NYYU01000010.1 GCA_002685955.1 Parcubacteria group bacterium
AATTCAGCTTAAATTGAAACTCAGGCTTAAGAGGATTTTACCAGCACTAAGGAAGGTTGTTTGCCCATGGGAAAATTACAAAATATTATAACATCGTTACATACAAAAACAGAGCGTGGCTACTTTGAAAGAATGAGAAATGAGAAAGTTGCCTGTGCAGAGATAGCAAGAAAGTTTGATAAAAACTTTTGGGATGGAGATAGGAGATATGGCTATGGTGGGTACAAATATGATGGCCGTGATTGAAAGTAAGTTGTAGCAATCGAAATATAATATTTAACATAAATCCAGGCCAATGACCGAGGTGAACTTGGTACAACAGGGAAGCAATGAATAATCGTAATTAAATAATTTAATTGTTTCTCTGTAAGCACAATAACAAAGGTTATTATTCTGGTTCTTCCAGATATCATTATAACCTCTTGACATGAGAGCACTAAAACATATGACTCAATTATTCAGGAAAAGTAGAAGGTAAAAAATTTAGATCAATGAATGTTTATTGTTTTATCAAGATACTGTTTAAGAAGTTCCATTTAAGAACTATATTAAATGCTTCGGTGTTTGTGGCTAACGGTCTGTTGGAAATGATTAGTGTTCTTACAGTAGTTCCGCTTGTGGATGTGTTTCTTCATTCAGATCTAAACAACATAAGTGGGATTACAGAAAAGTGGATAGCATTAATGGGCTTATTTAATATGCTACCTACCAAACTAAACTTTATAGTTGTTATGATGTTCTCCATAACTGTCGCCAGTATTTTAGGGATCCTTACACAATATATGATATTGCAAACTAAATATGCTATTGAGAAAGAGTTGAGAAAAGAGACACTTAATTCTTTTTTTAATGCTTCGTGGCATTTTTTTGCAGGTGGGGAAAGGGGAATTTTCATAAATACTTTTAACCGTGAGATGGTAGTAGTAGGTAATTCTTTAAATTCAATAGGAACAATGTTCTCCGGCTCTATTCGCCTAATCTTTTATGCGGTAGTGCCCATTTATATATCATGGCAGGCAACTGCAATTGCGATTGGTATGGGACTCGTTTTTTCTCTGCCGTTTGTTATGCTGAGAAGGTTAAGTTATAGATTTGGACAAGAATTTACTTCTACTTCAAACAGATTTAATCAAAAGTTACAAGAGAGTTTTGAGGCGGCGAAGGTTATATTAGGTTACGGCAATCAGCGAAAAAATGTAATTCAGATTGAAGAATCCTTTGATGAGCATTGTAAGGTCGCAATAAAGTCTCAGTTGATTCCTTTCATTACCGCAAAAGGTTTTGAACCATTTGCATGGTTTTCGGTTATCTTTACAATCTACTATTCGATTACTTATTTGAATGTTACGATCGCAGAGGTTGCAATAATCGTATATGCATTGTTTAAAATATTTCCGTTAATGGCAACTGTTAATAGGGATAAAAACTCATTAACAGGCTTTATACCGAGTTATGAGCAGATAGATAGTTTAAATAAACAGGCAAGGTTACAAGTTCAAAAAACTGGAAATTTGCCTTTCAGAAAGTTTGAAAATACTATTACATGCAAAGGAGTAACTTATGCATATTCAAACCATAAACCTGTTTTAAGTGACATTGATATTGTTATTGAAAAGGGGAAGACTGTTGCTATTGTTGGGGAATCAGGTGCAGGAAAATCAACTCTGATAGATATATTGATAGGGTTTTGTGAACCACACAATGGAATTGTTACAGTTGATGGGATTTCGTTATTTGAGTACGATATCAAATCATTCAGGCAAAAAACAGGTTTCGTCCCTCAGGATAGTATTCTCTTTCATGATACAATCCGTAATAATCTTTTATGGAGTTACGACACGGCGACAGAGAATGAAGTTGAGGAGGCTTGTAAACTGGCCAATGCACATGATTTTATAATGGAAATGCCGGAAGGCTATAATACGGTAGTTGGTGATCGTGGTGTTCGTTTATCTGGTGGGCAGCGTCAGCGGATAGTCCTGGCGCGTGCATTATTGAGAAAACCGGAACTGTTGATATTAGATGAAGCTACAAGTTCTCTGGATAGCCAATCTGAGACTCTTATCCAGGAAGCTATAGAAAAAATTGCCCACCAGACGACAGTGGTTATTATTGCTCATCGGTTATCAACAATCGCTAACGCTGACTGGATTTACGTCCTTGAGGAAGGACGTGTTGTTGAACAGGGAACATACGGGGAGCTAATTGGCCTGAAAAGTTCTTTTAAACGAATGGCAGAACTTCAGGGTTTAGTCAAATAAGGGATGAATATTTGTGAAAAAAAAGTTTTAGTTACCGGTGCTGATGGATTCATAGGTAGCAATCTTGTCGAAGCACTTTTGAATGAAGGTTGTAATGTCAAAGCTTTTACCTGTTATAATTCCTTTAACTCATGGGGATGGCTCGATACATTTCCAGGGGAGAAACTTAAAAATATAGAAGTTTTTCCAGGAGATATACGAGATCCAAATGGTATTAGAACTGCAGTAAAGGATGTGGACATAATATTTCATCTTGCCGCATTAATAGCAATCCCTTTCTCTTATCATTCTCCTGATTCTTATATTGATACAAACGTTAAAGGCACGTTAAATGTATTACAGGTATGTAGAGATTATGATGTTGAGCGAGTAATTGTTACATCTACCTCAGAAGTTTATGGGACAGCGCAGTATGTTCCTATTGATGAAAAACATCCTCTTCAAGGACAATCCCCTTATTCCGCATCAAAGATCGGAGCGGATAAGATCGCCGAGGCTTTTTTTCGTTCTTTCGAAATGCCTGTTGTGATAGCAAGACCTTTCAATACTTATGGCCCACGTCAATCTGCACGTGCTGTTATACCTACCATAATAACTCAATTGTTAAATGGTAGAGAGGGCATAATGCTAGGCTCTATTTATCCAACAAGGGATTTTAACTATGTTGGTGATGTATGTAAGGGGCTGATTANTCTCTCCAGATTTGATGAGGCTATTGGCAGGGAAGTGAATATTGGTTCCGGTACTGAAATATCAATAGGTTCTCTTGCAAAATTATTAATGGAGTTGACAGGTACAGAGGCAGAAATAATTTCTCAAGACAATAGAAAAAGACCGGATAATAGCGAAGTTGAACGATTAGTTTGTGATAATCGCCTGATCAAAGAAATAACAGGATGGAAACCAGAAACAACTTTGAGGGAAGGTCTGCTAAATACCATAGAATGGTTCAAGGACAAAGAAAATTTAAAGAGATACAAGGATGACATCTATAATATCTGATAAAAGATTAAATGTGATACCCTTATCGGAGCCTGCAATCATAGGTAATGAGTGGAAATATATTAAGGAATGTCTGGATACCGGCTGGGTGTCTTCTGTTGGGAGTTATGTAAATAGATTTGAAAAAATGGTGGCAGAATACGTAGGTTGTAAGTATGGAATTGCTGTTGTAAACGGGACTTCTGCGCTGCACTTATCTCTTCTTGTTTGTGATGTAAAAAGTGGTGATGAGGTAATAGTACCAGCTTTGACATTTGTTGCTACAGCGAATGTTGTAAAATATTGTGGAGCTGATCCTGTGTTTATTGACTGTGATCAAGAAACATTGTGTTTAGATGTGAAGAAGTTAAAGCGTTTTCTGGAAATGGAGTGTATACGGAAGAACGATGGATATACATATAATAAAGCATCTGACAGAAGAGTAAAAGCTGTTATGGCTGTTCACAATTTTGGACATCCGGTCGAAATGGATAATCTTATCGAGATATGTCAACAGTATAACATAGATATTATTGAAGATGCAACAGAGAGCCTTGGCTCTGAACATAAAGGTCAAAAAACAGGTTCTTTTGGGAAACTGGCATGTTTATCCTTTAATGGAAATAAAATAATAACTTCAGGTGGTGGTGGCATGGTTGTAACTAACGACGGACGTCTGGCAGAGAAAGTGAGGCATTTGAGCACACAGGCAAAAAATGATTCTATTGAATATGATCATAATGAAATAGGTTATAATTACCGTCTTACAAATATTCAGGCCGCTATGGGAGTAGCTCAGATGGAAGGTTTAGATACGTTTGTAGAAATAAAGAGAAAAAATGCGTTCAGGTATAAAAAACTTTTCTCTAACATGAATGGTATAGAGCTTTTGTGGGAGAAACCGTGGGTAAAGAGTAATTTCTGGTTCTATACTGTAACGGTTTCAACGGTTCATAAGAAAGCTTTGATAGATTACCTCCATTCTGAAAACATTCAAGTAAGACCTCTGTGGAAACCGATTCATACCTTGCGGATGTATAAGGATTGTCAGGCATTTAGAGTGGAAAGTGCATTAAATATTTATGATACCGCCCTAAATCTACCATGTAGCATAGGTATAAAAAAGGAAGAGATTGATTTTACTGTTGAAAAAATAAAATCTTTTTTCTCTTCCAGAGGATAATACATTTGGAAAGAATTGTTATTTTGGGGGGTGGAGGACATGCCAAAGTCTTGATTGGGCTTATCAGGACTGCTGGTATATACGAAATTTCAGGAATTCTGGATCCAAGTCTGAAAAGAGAGACTATGGTTGTTGATATTCGTGTCATGGGGGGGGACAATCTTCTTTCCAAACAAATTAAAGAGGGAATTACACGGGCATGTATTGGTGTTGGTAGTGTCGGAGGCAACAGTAAAAGAACTAGTCTGTATAAAACAGTAAAAGAGGTTGGATTTTCAGTGCCATGCCTGATTCATCCACAGGCTATTGTAAAGGAAAACGAAGTGAATATATCTGAGGGTGTGCAAGTAATGGCAGGTGCGATTATACAAGCGGGAAGCTTGATTATGGAAAACACTATAATTAATACTGGTGCTATAGTAGAACATGATTGTGTGATTGGTAAACATGTGCATATTTGTTCAGGTGCAGTAATCTCAGGTGGAGTTGTAATTAGCAATAGTGCATTTATAGGTGCCGGTGCTACGATTATACAAGGTATCAAAATAGGCAACAATTCTGTTGTTGCCGCAGGAGCTGTTGTGATAAATGATGTGGGAGATGGTGTAAAAGTCAAAGGGGTACCTGCCGAATGAAAGTGTTTATAATTGCAGAAGCAGGTGTTAACCACAACGGTTCTTTGGATATATGCAAGAAACTGGTCGATGTATCAGCTAAGGCTGGTGCTGATGCAGTAAAATTCCAGACATTTAAAGCTGGTAAACTCGTTACTGCTAATGCTGAAAAGGCAAGGTATCAAATCGAGAATACAGGAACAAGAGAGTCTCAGGTTGAAATGTTGAGGCGACTTGAGTTGTCAACAAATGCACACAAAGATCTTTTTGCCTATTGCAGACAAAAGAATATTTCGTTTCTATCTACTCCATTTGATGAAGAAAGTGCCGATATGTTAGACGGTTTAGGGATGGAAATATTCAAAATTTCGTCGGGAGATATTACAAATAAGCCCCTTATCCAACATGTTGCATCTAAAAAAAAACCTATAATTCTTTCAACCGGTATGTCATATCTAGGAGAAGTTGAAAATGCTATAAATTGGATCTGTGAAATATGGAACAGCTTGGATAAAAAACCACAATTGTCTGTTTTACATTGTGTATCAAGTTATCCTGCCAGAATAGAAGACGTAAATCTCAGAGCAATCAAAGCGATGGAAATGGCATTTAGGTTTCCCGTTGGTTATTCCGATCATACGATAGGTGCTGAGATAGCGCTGGCCGCAGTTGCTATGGGTGCAAAAGTTATTGAGAAGCACTTTACACTGGATAGAGAAATGGAAGGTCCTGACCACAAAGCTTCACTTGAACCAGAAGAGTTAGAGGCAATGATTACCGCAATAAGGGATATCGAATTGGCAATGGGAGATGGAATTAAAAAACCAACAAAAAGTGAGAATGATCTCAAAAAGATTGTGCGGAGAAGTCTTGTAACAGCAAAGGGGATAAAAACCGGTGATACAATCTTTCCAAATGATATTATTATCAAAAGACCTGGAACAGGAATATCGGCAGAGTTCAAAGACAAAGTTGTTGGTATGAAGTCGGTAAACGATATTAGTGTAGATTCAGTTATAAAATGGGAAGACCTTAAACATGCGTAAGATTGCTGTAATAACCGGTACAAGGGCGGAATATGGATTACTTTATTGGGTGATAAAGGAAATACACGAAACTCCAGAACTTGAATTGCAGCTCATTGTCACAGGGATGCATCTGTCACCTGAATTTGGTCTTACTGTCAGAGAAATTGAGAAAGACGGGTTTCCAATTGTTGAAAGAGTAGAAATGCTACTCTCTTCTGACACTGAAGTTGCCATTACGACCTCCATGGGGTTGGGTATGATTGGTTTTGCGAAGACATATGATAGACTAAAACCGGATATTGTACTTGTTTTAGGAGATAGATTTGAGATTTCATCGGCAGTATCTGCAGCAGTTCCTTTCGGAATACCGGTTGCGCATATTCATGGTGGAGAATCGACAGAGGGAGTGATGGATGAGCTTTTTCGTCATGCAATAACAAAAATGAGTAGTATCCATTTTCCCTCTACTCTCAAATATGCGGATAGGATAATACAAATGGGTGAGCAGCCGGAAAGAGTTTTTTGCTTTGGTGCTCCGGGATTGGACAGTATTCACAGACTTAGGTTACTAAAAAAACAAGAGTTGGCTAATGAATTAAAACTTCCGATTGAAAGGCAATGGGGAATATTAACATATCATCCCGTGACACATGAAGATAGTAGTGGCAAGAATCAGATTAAAGCTCTTCTTAATGTAGTGGAACGATTTCCAGAGATTTACTGGATTATTACCTTACCAAATGCTGATACAGGAAGTAGGGCAATAATTAAAGAGATAGAAGTATTTGTTCAAGAAAATTCAGAAATAGCCTGTTTATTTAGCTCTCTTGGACAATTGAGATATTTATCGTTGTTAAAAAATGCAACAATTATGGTAGGAAACTCTTCATCCGGCTTAATAGAGGCACCTTCATTTGAATTACCGGTTGTGAATATAGGAGACAGACAGAAAGGAAGGATAGGAACCGCTAATGTTATAGATGTTCCAGCATGCGACAAAAACATATTAGGAACCGCTATGGATAAAGCAGTGTCTAAAGAATTCAGAGATTCTATACAAGGGTTAAAAAATCCATATGGAGATGGACATACGAGCGAGAAGATAGTTGAGATTCTTAGAACTGTGTCATTATCTGATTTGTCTAAGAAGCAATTCTGTGAATTAAGTATGGGAGTGGATAGTTAGGTGAACAAGGCAAAACTGAGAACCCTTCTGATTTCTTCAGCTACAACTTTGAAAGAGTCTATGCAGAAACTCAACGATACTGCTGAGCAAATACTCTTTGTAACTGATGAAGATAATAAACTTCTGGGAACTGTTACAGATGGGGATATCAGAAGGGGGCTTATTAACGGTTTTAAATTTAGTGATAAAGTTGAAAAGGTAATGTCTATTCAGTTTACCTCTTTCTTTTGTGATGAAGCTGATAAAAAGGAAAAAGCTGAAAGGATAATGCTTAGGGACAAAATTGAACAAATTCCAATATTAGATAATAAGAAGAGCGTTGTAGATGTAATATTATGGACTGATATATTTGGTGAAGAAAAAGATTTAGAAAACAAACAGTTTTTCACGAACCCCGTTGTAATAATGGCGGGGGGAAAAGGAACACGGCTTGATCCATTTACAAAAATATTACCAAAACCTTTAATCCCTATCGGCGATAAACCAATAATAGAAATAATAATGGAGAAATTTTTCAGGCAGGGCTTCCAGAATTTTATCTTTACGCTTAATTACAAAAGAGAATATATAAAGATGTTTCTCAAGGAAACTAGCTTTCCTTACAATATAGATTGGGTTGAAGAGGATGACTTTATGGGAACTGCTGGCAGTCTGTCGCTATTAAAGGATAAGATCAACGAACCATTTATTGTCTTGAACTGCGATATGATATTAAATGCAGACTATGCAGACATCATAAAATGGCATAAGGAAAATAATAATATTGTAACACTTATAGGATGTCACAAAGAAGTTAAAGTGCCTTACGGCATTCTGGAATTGGACGACGGCATTTTAAAGAGTTTTGTAGAAAAGCCTAATTATGATGTGATTATCAATACAGGTGTTTACATTCTAGAGCCGGAAATTATTGATATGATACCATATAATAAATCAATTGATATGAATACGCTAATTGATGAAGTCTCAAAGAAGGGCAAGGTTTCTGTATATCCCGTTCATGAGGGATGGATAGATATTGGACAATGGGAAGAGTACAAGAATGGTTTAAAGGAGATTGAGGATATATAGGATTCTGGTTGTTCCTTGCTGTAGGAGAGATAAAAGATATTTGATACCGATTGTTAACAGAAACATATTTTATGAAAATATTAATTATAAACCCACCTATTAGACTGACAGACAAACCCAGACATATACCACATGGGTTGTCGATTCTGGCAAATATTATCAGAAAAAAGATGGGTATAACGCCTGAATTTGTCGATATCAATGCACATCGCTATAACGAAGATCAGGTCAGGTCAATAATTAGATCTATAAAGTTTGATGTAGTCCTCATCGGTGGGCAAATTCCAGTTTATAAGAGGATGATATTATATGCAGACATAATAAAGGAAATAAATAGTAATGCGGTAATAATTGCCGGAGGCAGTGCGGCAATGTCAGTTCCAGAGCTTTTGCTACAAAATTCAAAAGTTGATGTTGTGTGTGCAGGAGAAGGTGAGAAAGTAATAATTGATCTCCTTGAGGAACTTAAAAGTAATAAGCTGGAGGATTTGAAACACGTTAAGGGGTTTTACCATAAGGTAAATGATCAAATATTATTTTCCGGAAAACCGGAGATGCTAAACGATCTAGATTTAGAAAGTGACATACCCGCTTATGATCTTCTTCCGATGGAAATATATCTGTCTAACCCTATTATCGGGTTTGGAAGAGATATTGATTTCATTTCAAGCAGGGGTTGCCCTTTTAGTTGCACATTCTGTTATCAACCATGGGGTAGTCATTTTAGAGCACATTCAGTTGATTTGATCGTTGATACGCTGAAATACTTAAAAAAGAATTATGGAATTGACTTCGTGTCTTTCCAAGACGATGAATTTATGACGCAGAAAAGTAGAGTTTACGAATTCTGTGAACAAGTGCGTAAGCAAATTCCGGATTTGTTGTGGTCGTGTACGGGCAGGGTAAATCTGGTGAAAGATGATATTGTAAGTGTCATGAGAAATGCGGGATGCGTTTCGATCTCCTACGGTTTTGAATCCGGCTCTCCTCGTATGCTGAAAAGCATGAACAAGATAGCAACCGTAGACCAGATGGAAAATGTAGTAAAGATAAGTAGAAAATATGGAATAATGCTTCCTGTATCTTTCATAATTGGAATGCCGGGTGAAGATAATGGGTCTTGCAGCGAAACAGTCGAGTTTTGTATCAGAAACGAAATACCTTTGAAGTCCATTATGTTTGCTACGCCTTATCCGGGGACACAACTTTTTGAATTTGCTGTTTCTTCAGGACGAATACGAAAAGATAATTTACACGATTTTATAGTAACGCTTGAAGATGCAAGAGATTTTACCATAAATCTAACAGATAAGTTTTCTGATGAGCAATTAATAGCCAAAAGAGATGAAATGATAAAGGATGTAAATTCAAGAGTTAAACCAATTTCTACTGAATCCTGTAATGGTAAACTCAGGAATATTTTTGGAAATCTTGTCGACGATTATTTAAAAGATGAATCTTTGGTTAAGCACCGTGCAGAACATGGTGGTATCGATATTTTCTAAATTATATAGAACATGGTTAAAGTAATATCAGTTGTCTGTGCAAGAGAGGGTAGTAAGGGATTAAGCAATAAATGTGTTGCAAAGATAAATGATAAAATGGTTGTTGAATATGCTATCGAGTATTCATTGTCACTGGGGGACAATGTTGAAACAGTAGTTTCTACGGATATTACAAAAGTTATAGAGTATTGCAAAAAGAGAAATATTGTTTGTATTGAAAGAGGTATTAAATTCTGTACAGATGAGAGTAAGATTGATGATGCTTTGGCAGATGCTATAGAGAAGAAAGGTCATGACTGTGAATACTGTAGCCTTGTTTATGGAAACTTGCCTACACGTTATCCAGACCTGTTCTGCGAAGCATTAAATTTTTTACAGAATAATAAGGATTATGATACTGTGATCAGTATGCAGAATGTGGAAAAATTTCATCCTGAGTGGATATTTGACTATAATGAAAATGTACTTCCTCTCGTGACAGAGAGTCACTACAGAAGGCAATCTTTGTCTCAGAAAATGATCCATGATGGGCATACGCTTATATTTAAAAAAGATGAGTTTTTGAGGAGATACAGGGGAGAACTGCTCTATGACAAAGAGAAAAGATATTCGATTTTTGGAACTAAAATTAAGCCATTAATTAATGAAGAAGTGATTGTAGACATAGACAAAAAAAAAGATTTGATACTTGCGGAAGCATTATTAAACAATAGATCAATACATTATAAATCTTGAGTTTTATAAGAATTATTCCCCGTCTAGATATAAAGGGCCCAAACCTTGTTAAAGGTATTCACCTTGAAGGATTACGGGTCCTGGGCAAACCTGAGCATTTTGCAGAGTATTACTATGAAAATGGTGCAGATGAACTTTTTTATATGGATGTGGTTGCGAGCCTTTATGGAAGAAATAGTTTATTACACACAATAGAAAAGACTTCTAAAAATATTTTCATACCTTTAACTGTTAGTGGAGGGTTGAGAACATTAGATGATATCAGGACTGCTTTAGAGGCTGGAGCAGACAAAGTTTCCATTAATACAGCGGCTATTCAGAGACCTGAATTGATTAAAGAAGCGTCAAGGAAGTTTGGTTCATCTACTATTGTTATATCTATTGAGGCCATTAAGAAATCGGATGGTTATTATGAAGCGTATACAGATAATGGTCGTGAGAAAACGGGTGTAGATGTGTTTGAATGGGCATTGAGAGTAGTTGACCTTGGTGCCGGTGAAATAATGCTTACATCAATTGATCAGGAAGGGACTGGGAAGGGATTTGATCTGGAATTAACAAAGAAAGTATCTGAATCTGTACCAATCCCGGTTATTGCTTGTGGAGGGGCAGGGAAAATATCTCACATAAATGATGT
>NYYU01000011.1 GCA_002685955.1 Parcubacteria group bacterium
GAAGCAACAATCACACCATCTATATTTTCTGAACTTTCTGAGAATGCCTCTTCAATAGATCTATAAGTTCCGACAACATCAATTTCCTGCTTAACTTCTTCCAATCTGTCTGAACGAGGATCCATACATGAAATGGTGCAACCCAGGGACGACAGGTTTATTGCGTGTCTCTTACCAACACTTCCTGTTCCGAGAATTAAAATATGCTTCTGTCCCATCTATTCCCCCCCAGTATTAATAAAACCAGACTCTCTAGTTCAGCATAGCCAACCGCCTGAATGATGAAGTCGGGCAAGTAACCAAAATAATTCACCGCACCCGTCCGAACGGCATAGCCGGGCGGAAAGCCGCAAGGGACGCAAAGAAATATTTTTTAAGAAAGCTTTACTAAAACTTGTCCTCATGAAAATGTGGAAAACACGATGTTGCAAATTAGTAGTACAGATAATTCTTCTTTTGTCTCTGTTGTTCGATATTGCCCATCTATCCGGCCCTTATATGTTCAACCATCTTTAGGTATTTCTCCGGATCAAAAGGGATTTGAATAAAGAGAGGGCCTTCAGATGACTTTCATTTACATTCAGGTAGTAATTCAAAATAAGAATAATCGTCAATACCTACTGCTTGAAAGAAGGTTCATACAATTTATTCAAAATTGTTATACTTTTTATTGCATTAATAACTCTTCTGAATAATCCTTCTACTCCTCAAGTTTAATAAATCATCTAAAATCTTTACAAATTAGGTGAAATAACTGAATTGGATGTGAAAATAAACTCACAAACAGTAATAATACCAACAAAATAGTCCCCGATTCCTTTGATAAAGTCGACAATAAAAATGCCAAACACGCTCAAAAAAAAGAATTTACTACTTTTAGCATGTAAATGCTTAATCCAAAAGATTTTTGTTAAGGAACTAATACTAGGAATTATATCTTTTTGCTTCTTCAATAATTCTGAAAAAATATAATTATTCTTTTCACGATACAATTTACTGCATATTTATTATTCTTGTCAGTATATCAATTTCGTATACAAATAATTATGAAAAGGCAGTAAGAATTTGGGCTCTGCATAGCAAATGGTTAATATTTCCTTACATCTTCGGCAATCAGAGAGTTTTTTTACCACTCCAACATATCTTTTACTTTTCATAAAAGTTAGTAATTCATTGTTTTCCATATCAATACCACTATCCCACCCCATACCTTCAATACAGGGAAAAATATATTCATTTTCCTTAAACTCACAATAGTAATATCCCGTGTAACATGTTCCATCGAATATCTTACCAAAAAGTTTGTTTGAGAAACAACCAGGTATTGCTCTTAGAAAATATTTACTATTTATTACATCCTTCCTAGTAATTAGTCTACTAACAACTCTTTTACATTTAGCCACAAACTCTTCATTTGCCTCCCATTCTCTCTGCCCATCTGTTTGCCCCTTGATCTCGGGATGGTTATAAATAGGCTGAAACTTAAAACACACACCTTTTTTAGTAAGGAAATCGCACATTTGTATTATTTCATCTATGTTCCAAGGGGAGATTACGGTATTAACAACTATCTTAATTTGCGGTGCACAAGTCTTTATTTTCTCTATAGCGCTTACTGCATTCTTAAACATCCCATTTCCCCTGATAATATCGTTTGTTATTTCTAAACCATCAATGCTTATAGAAATAGTATCAAGCCCTGCCTCAGAAAGTTGTTCTACCAGTCCAGATTTTACCAGCAGTCCATTAGTGACCAGATTTACAAATATTTTGTTTTTTTTTACCTCCTTTACATAATCTGAGATATTCTTGATAAGCAATGGCTCACCCCCGGATAATGTAATATAACAACATCCCGCTTGGCCTAATTCTTTTACTATTTTTCTAAATCTAGTAAAATCGAATATTTTTTGGTCATTATCCTGCCAGATGCTGCACATATGACAGGCAAGATTGCATTTATTTGTAAGCCTGAATGCTGCAAGCAGTGGAGAAGGCTTCCTGTTAAAATAGAAATTAAAGTTCCACTTTACTAAATTTTTTATAAGTCTGTAATTTAATTTGTGAAAAATAGAATTGCGCACCGTTAACCTTTGAGGAACAACATAAACCTCGATTACTCTACAAACATGTCAGTTGTAAAGTCTGTACTGGGACAGGTTTTACACATGGGGATGTTATTAATATCATCTAATACACGTTTCCTGAACGTTTTATACCGCTTTGAATTCCAGATTGTCTCAAAACTGTCTTCCCCGAAGCAATTGCCATGTTTGTAGGAAAAATTCAAGTCCCCGCAACAGGGTAATACCTCACCATCCCAGGAGATAACTGTACTATCCCATGGTCTGGCACATCTGTTCATATTTGTTACAGACTTGTGCTTTCCCAAAATATAATCACTGTTTTCCGGAAGGAAGCTTTCCGCATTGTTACCAATATAGGTAAACTTTTTCAATGACAACTTATCTACTCCCAGTTCTTTTGACATATTCCTGATTAATGAAATCTCTTTTTCATTATCTTTCATAATAATAAATTGTAGATTAACAAAGGGCAATTTAAGACTTTTTTTTCTTTTCAATACAAGAAGTTCTTTGAGATTAGTTAAAACCGGGTAGAAATTTCCTTTGCCCCTGAATTTCTCATAGGTGTCTTGTGTCGCCCCATCAAAAGAGATGATCAAATAATCTAACCCGCATTCCATCAACTTTTCCTGCTTCTGACAATCATTAAGGGATAGGAGGTTTGTGCTTATTGCCGTAAATATATTATATTTCTTTGCTTCCCTGATCATTCTAAAGATATTCTTGTTGAGCAGTGGCTCTCCAAAATTCCAGAAGCAAATGGCCATTGTCGTGTCCCCTATTTCCTCCATTAAATTCTTGAATTTTTCATAAGCCATTTCACCCCTTTTTCTCATTGTACCCTCCATCTCAATGGGACACATGGGACATACCATATCGCAAAAAGAAGAAGCCTCAATCATCAATACATAGGGATATCCATTAACGCTTACGTTCTTTCTCAGGAGTGATATCTTCACCTGCAGGAAATTAACAATTTTCTGGGGACTCATTATCATCCATATAAGTGATCCCTTAATCTTCCAGACTTCCCCTAACGTAAACTTCTGGTTTAGAATTGTAATCGTCATTATTCGTTAAGCATATTATTTGTAAAACTTTCTAATTATATTAATAACAGAATCAGTCATCCTTAACAAAATTAAACCTCTTTGCAAGATGCTGAAGATAGTATTTTATGTAATCAAGTCCTCTTGTATGACCCGTCTTGATCGAAACAAAAGATTCAAAGAAGAGAGTAAACAGCCTGGGCATAAACCTTAATATTTTGTATAGATCCGTCCTCAGGAGAAAAAGAAGGATTGGTGACGGAACAAACGGAAGAATTGAATAAAAGTTGCGAAGAGCCTTAAAAATCTTTAGCTCATCGTCCTCCAATGAGCTTCCATAAACATATAGCCGGGCATTACCTTCTTCAATTCTTTCTACTTCCATTTCATCCAGTATGCCAGCCCTAAGACCATCTTTAGTAATTTCAGTCTTTGGATAATAAAAGAGCGCATAACAACATATCCTGACAGCTTTAGTAGTACTATAGTACATAGCAGTTTTTATGTGCTCTTCCGGTTTTGCAAAAGGAATACCGAATATGTGGTCAAGTGAATAAGGTATCTTAAAATCGTCACATATACGAAGAGCATTTTTAATTTTTTTGTCAGTTTCAAATGGTCTTTTAAGAATTTCTTCTCTTGTTTTTGCATCCATTGTCTGTATTCCGAACATCATCCTGTTGCATCCTGACTCCTTTAAAAGCCTTCCCATCTCCTCGTCTATCTGCCCGGTGTATGCCATACAACTATACGGCAAACTTATCTCCTCCTTGTAACGACTTACGAACTCTCTGAACCACCGTCTATTAGTAGTAAAACAGTCATCCATAAACGCCACATTCTTGCAGCTGAACTTTTCTTTCATTACCTTTAATTCGGCTATGATACTCTCAACACTCCTCTGTCTTACATACTTTCTTTCAGACCCATAAACGTTCTTTCTTAACACATTATTATAGCAATATGTGCATGCAAATGGACACCCTCTGCTTGTTATCATCATATACTTACCATTATGTATCGGTATATGTTTCTCAAAGAGTTCTTTATCAGGATAAGGCAGGCTATCCAGGTCCTGCATTAGAGACCTGACAGGGTTCTTAATTATGTNTCCATTCTCCTTAAACCAGATATTCTGTATACCATGATTCTTTATACCGCGCTCCATACTATGNGCCAGTTCGCAAAGGGCTTCTTCCCCTTCACCTATGCATATCATATCAACAAAATCATTNTTTATGACCCTTTCNGGCACCGCAGTAACGTGCATTCCNCCAAATATTATGGGAACATTTTGTTTTTCTTTTACCTTTTTAGCAGTTTCACATGCCCACCGATAATTATCGGTTCCCACAGAAAAACAGAGAAGGTCAGGAGAACTTTCATCTATCTCTTCTAAGAGTTTAGATTTCTGCACAAATGCTTTTCTTAGTATCGGAATATCCAGATACTGCTTATCATCAAAGAGGCCGGGGTCAAAGGCGAGACTTATGGAGTGACCATCCTTTTTCAACCTACCAGAAAGGATTTCAATGGCAATACTTTCTGCAGCGAGGTATACAAATGTTATATTCACAACAGGCTCTATTTTTTCAAATTAACATAAAACGTTGATTAATTAATAATTCTTATAGCATACGGTCAAATCTTAATTGCTATACAGGTTTGCAATCAGTTCGCGTCTGAGATTATTACAATAAACCCTTAAACTCTTTATATTGCATTCAAGGATCTCAAAAGATTAAGACCGGAATGCAAATCAAGAGAGAAAAGAAAATCACTTTCCACCTGCAGACAATAACAGCCATCACATGTATCAATCTGTGTTTGACTAAATGCTTCAGAAAAACCAATCTCCAACCCGTTAGGCCATTTCTTATCAGAGAATACAGGATAACATGGAGCAACTTCACCATTCGGTTTAACTGCACAATATAGTTTACCCGCCCAGCATCTTCTCTTGTTTACAGACCAGTCAGGCTTAAGGATATAATCAAAATAACTTGTCGAATGGACGATTGGAGCACCCTTAATCTTTTCCTCCTTAAGCTTTCTAATGGCTTTTTCATAGTCTGAAGATCCAGAACTTATTTTCTCTATCTCTTCCTGCGATGTAGAATGAGAGTACTGCAGCACAGGCTGAAAAATAGTGAAAAACCCCATCTCCCTCGCTTTGGTCAGCACAAAACCAAGAGAACTCAGGTTGCCCTTTGTAATAACAGTATTTGTCCAGACATGCATGTCCCTGCTTCGAGCACATTCAATCGCATCCATAACCCTGTCATAAGACCCACTCTCCCTTTGACTATCATGAATCTCCCTGGGACCGTCAAGGGTTACCGTAAGGACATCAAGTTTCGCAAGCTCTGCAATTCTCTCTTTAACCAGCCAGCCATTGGTAAACAGAGTTGTAAATAGTCCCTTGCTTTTGCAGTAATCAATAAGCTCGCCAATATCCTGCCGAAGTAGAGGCTCCCCTCCGTTAAAACTGAACCTATGTAGCCCCATATCAGCGAATTCATCTATCATGGAAAAGATTTGAGGAGTTGTCATCTCCCTTTCCTTATACGTCCATATATCACAATACTTACAACTAAAATTACATCTATAAGTAGAAATGAAAGTAACCGAAAGAGGATATTCCTTTTTAAACAAATTTGCAGACAAAACCCTCTCTGCAGTTCCTATGTTCTTGAGGGTATTACCAAGCTTCTCTTTATAAGGTCTGGTAAAACTATGCTCTTTGTAACCTAACCCTTTATCATCAATCCTAACGCTTTCTTCTCTTCTAGATTTTACGTCCTTTCTCCTGTTAAACGCATACAGTACTGCCAGAAATACGGAACCAGTTATAAGGGCTTCTATAACTATGGAGAACAGTGTGTGCAGGCTGAAGATAGTACTGAGATATCTTAGTTCTATTCCTACAAACAGCGTAAGAGGAGATTGAAAATAGTACTTTGAGAATGGATAAAACAGCATTACTCCACCCCTCTCTTCCAATAAATCGGGTGTGAAGAAGTCACAGATAATATGTGCAGAAATAGTCAAAAAGAGAAATAGGTAGAGCCTTGAGAAAATCCTCAACTCACTATAAATAATTCTCAACAAAAGGCATATTATTAACGGCATGACCAGAGCAAAAAGAAATGAGTGAGTAAACCCCCTGTGTGTCCCAAAGCCTGTAAAAGGCAGCATAATAAAATCTATATCCGGAAGGAGACCTGCAGACATAAAGAGAAGCATTCCCTTCCAGTCTCTCCTAAGACTCAGGCCCCTCTTATATGTAACAAATATGCTGCTACTGATCAGTGAATGTCCTAAAGGAAGTGGCATGATTTATTTTGCAAAATATTTATTTATTTTATAAGGAATAATTCCAAAATCAAGTATCCGCCTTAAAATAAACTTAAACTGGGAAACTTTCATAAATCTCAGAAGTATCAGTATCTGTCTCGGCCTGAAGAAGAAGCTCCTGAATGCCCTTGCAGGCGCCTTCTCCAACACCTCTTTCTCAACTGTATCCGGAACCCATATTAACTCCTGATAGCTTCGTTTTTGCAAATCGTGTTCAAACTCATCCTTGTGATCTTTCCATAACTGTGTACCCGGCAGTACATCCAGCAGAAGAAATTGAGCTTTATCCAGAGGTATCTTCTTCGCATAATCTATTGTTTCCTGAACGGTTTCCTCTGTTTCTCCGGGCAAGCCAAATATAAAAAACCCTTGAGTTATTATCCCTAGTTTACTTGCTTCATTGACCGCATACGTCATAGTTTCCAGCTCTTCCATCTTCTTGATATTCTTCAGTATCTCAGGATTACCGGACTCTATACCAAAAGCTATCAGATAACATCCACTCTCCTTCATCAGTTTCAGAACCTCCGGCGTAATCTTATCTGCCCTTATACCGTTTGGTGTAGCCCATGAAATTTTTATATCCCTTTCGATAATCAAACGGCATATCTCTTCGACATGGCTTATTTTAAGAGTAAGGTTATCGTCCTCAAAGTGGATCTCCTTTACACCAAACTCTTTAACCAAATACTCTATTTCATCCACTACATTAGCAGGACTCCTCCATCGTATTGTTTTTCCCCATATATCAGGACTTGCGCAGAATGTACAACTATATGGACATCCTCTTGTTGAAGTAATAGGGGCTACAGGAAAATTTTTTACAAGTCCTCCATGAGGTGCCTTCATGTAATACCTTGGATCCATCTGTTTCCAGTCCGGAAACGGTATATCATCCAAATCCTCAATTGATGCCCTTCTGGAAATACCATTAGTAGTTGTTGACACAACACCCTCTATTCCATCT
>NYYU01000012.1 GCA_002685955.1 Parcubacteria group bacterium
ATCGACTGATGTTGATGAAAATGCTGATTCTTATAAGCCAAAGTTTTTTATAGATGATAACTATGCATTTTCACCAGAAACTATTTATGCAAAAACAAAATTAATGAGTGAATATATAGCCGAAAGTCATCCTTTTACTGTTATAATACGTTTGTCTTGCTGTTACACTGATTACTACCATCACCGTGGAAGCTGGATCCATAATTTAATAAAAACATTATCGCAGGGTGAGCCTGTTACAGTAACTGACGAAGGTAAGCAGTTTAGGGCCCCTTTAAATGTTGATGATCTGGGGGGGCTAATAGATAATATTTTGGTGTCGAATGCTTATGGGGTAAAGATAAATGCTGATGGTGGCATTAATAATATATATTCTGTATTGCAAGTCATTAGAATGATTGCTCCAAATGCTAAGATTAACAAGGTTGGTGATGTGCTTGATTATGGTTTTGCTTTTAATAATCGGTTGGCAGGTACTTTATTCAATTGGAAGCCAAGTATACTGTTAAGTGATAGGCTTCCGGTCATGCGTGAAAATATTAATTTAAGAAGAGCGATTAGTGTATGAAAGCAGTTCTGTTAGCAGCAGGTAAAGGTGAACGGCTCGGCAGAATAACAAAAGCTATTCCAAAGCCAATGTTGCAGATTTTAGGTAACCCAATTATTATGCACAACATAGAAATGTGTAAAAATTTTGGCATAACGGATATTTATATTAATTTACACTATCTTCATGACGTTATAACAAATTACTTAGGGGATGGAGGGGAGTTTGGTGTTTCTATTACCTACTCTCAAGAAAAAGAACTTTTAGGGACAGCCGGCGGTGTGAAAAACTTTGCAAATGAACTTGCGAGGGATAAGTTTTTTGTTATCTACGCTGACACTGTTTATAATTATGATCTTGGTGTAGTTTATCAAGAGCACTGCATAAAAAATGCAGATATGAGTATTGTATTATTTGAATTAGATGATGTAACACAAAGCGGTGTTGTTTTTATGGATGGAAACAATCTGATATTAGATTTTATTGAGAAACCAAAGAATGAATTGAACAGTAACTGGGTAAATACAGGGATATATTTGATGGAGCCAGAGTTGCTTGATTTAATTCCTCACGGCTTTTGTGATTTTGCTACTGATATAATCCCTGCATTTATTAAAAGTAAGAAAAATATTTATGGAGTAAAGATGCAATCCGAAACCTTGCCTATTGATACTTCCATGCTTTATAAAAAGGCTTTGGAAACAGAAAGTGAGTTCTTCAATAAGGAATATTGAAGCAACTGATTAAATTACACTTTAGGAGGAGAATAATGACTTTTTCGGCTTCTTTTTTTGCTAAATCTATTGAAACAATTCAAACAATAAACTATGATATTGTGGAAAAAATGGCAGATGTTCTGTCATCAGTGAGGGCTAATAATGGCAGGTTGTTCATCATAGGTTCAGGAGGTGGGGCGGGGCACGCCTCACATGCTGTTTGCGATTTTAGAAAACTCTGCAATTTTGAGTCATATGCTCCATATGATAATGTCTCAGAATTAACTGCGAGAGTAAATGATGATGGATGGGAGAGTACTATATTAGAATGGTTAAAAGTTAGTAAATATAATTCAAACGACTGCGTTTTTGTTTTTTCAGTTGGTGGTGGTAATGAAGAAGAGGCTGTAAGTACTAACATTGTTCAAGTGCTTAAATATACTAAAGAAATTGGTGCAAGTATAATAGGCGTAGCAAGTAAAGACGGAGGTTTTTTAAAGAAAACCGGTGATGCTGTTTTAATAGTCCCAACCATAGATTCTAGTTATATAACACCTATAACCGAAGGTATTCAGTCACTTGTATGGCACTTACTTGTTTCACATCCAAAACTACTAATTAATTCCCCTGTGTGGTAATAGAAAATATAAAGAAATGGAGTTCAAATACCATGATTGATATGGAAAAACTTAATGTAGATATATTTGCTGATGGTGCTAATAAACATGATATTTTAGAGTTAGATAAAAACCCTTTAATTAAAGGGTTTACCACAAATCCTACACTAATGAGAAAGGCAGGGGTATTAGATTATAAGGCATTTGCATTTGATATTTTATCGTCAATCAAACACAAACCCATCTCGTTTGAGGTTCTTGCTGATGATTTTAAAGAAATGAAAAGGCAGGCAAAAGAAATTGCATCCTGGGGTGAGAACGTTTATGTAAAGATTCCCATTATAAATACCAAAGGTGAGTCAAGCGTAAAACTAATTAAAGACCTTTCTGATNCAAANGTAAAAATAAATGTAACTGCTNTTATGACAACGGAACAGGTTGAAGAAGTTTTGCCNGCACTTCAAAATGCTCCTGCTTGTTATATATCAATCNTTGCTGGTAGAATTGCCAATACGGGGAGAAATCCTATTACTACAATGAAAACTGTATTAAAAATGCTTGTCCACTATAATAATAAAAATAACATAGAACTTATATGGGCAAGTCCTCGAGAACTCTTAAATATTATTCAAGCTCATGAAGTAGGATGCCACATTATTACGGCTACTAATGATATCTTAGAAAAGCTTCATCTGATTAATAAGGATTTAAACGAGTTTTCACTTGAGACAGTTAGGATGTTTTATAATGATGCTCAGAAGGCCGGTTACAAAATTTAATATGAGGGGTTTTCTAAGAACATTCTTATTGTTAATTCAAGTATAGATTATTTGAGGTAATGCAACCTTGGCTATCAGTAACGAATCTAATGCAACTGTTATCATTTGAGTTTTGTACAGGGAGGCCTAGGTAAAGATAACCTGTGAGTGATAAGAAACTATTTGTTACTCTTGTTCGGGGTCCGATTGTTTTCAAAATTGGTGCTTTAAACAATGAGGCAACGCCATCAATTGCCTATGCTTACATTGCCAGTTACCTGAAAAAGAAGGGTTATCAGGTAGCTATAGTAGATGCTATTGGTGAGGGGTTGAATAGGACCTATCCACTGAAGGACCATCCTGGTTTTGACTGCCAAGGTTTGATGTTCGATGAGATCATCGCTATGATACCGAAGGCGTCGAATGTTATAGGGTTTTCGTGCATGTTTTCCGGTGAGTGGCCGGTCGTTAAAGAACTTATTACTCAAGTTCGAAGACATTTCCCTGAGGTGCTTTTTGTGGGTGGTGGTGAACACATAACAGCACTGACTGAATACAGCCTTTATGATTGCCCGGCCCTGGATGTTTGTGTGCAAGGGGAAGGTGAGTATTCTTTTCATGAATTATTAGAAACTTATTCAGAAACCGGCAGCTTTGTAAATGTAAGTGGAATTGCTTATATCGATAAAGTGGGACAATATCGACAAAATGAAAATCATATTTCTGGACTTCATGATATAGATGATATTCCCTGGCCATATTGGCAAGAAGGATATCTAGAGAAGTTTTGGGCGTTAGGCAAGTCTTATGGTATCGCCTCAGAACGTGATATCCCTTTAATGTTTTCGCGTGGCTGTCCATATCGTTGTACTTTCTGTTCGAACTTGAGGATGTGGAATGGTCTCTATACATTACGAAATGTTAATGATGTTATAAAAGAGATAAAATATTATGTAGAGCGATACCATGTTACTAATATACAGCTATATGATTTGACTGCTATAACTAAGAAATCTTGGATAGTTGAGTTTTGTCGGTTGATGATAGATAATGGTCTCAAGGTAAAATGGTCTCTGCCGAGTGGTACTAGAAGTGAGGCATTAGACGAAGAAGTTCTTCGTCTGTTAAAAAATGCAGGGTGTAGTTATGTTGTTTATGCCCCGGAGAGCGCTTCTCCCAGGACTTTGAAAAATATAAAAAAACGTATTGACCTCGATCAGCTCACACGATCAGTAATTAAGGCGAAGCAACTGGAGCTGACGACACGAATTAATTTGATCATTGGTTTTCCATCTGAAACATGGAGTGATGTTTTTCTAACAATATTCTATGGCCTGAAGATGGCTTTTAGGGGAGTAGATGAGGTGCCTTTATTTATCTTTTCTCCTTATCCCGGTACTCAAATCTTCAACGAACTTTTGGAGGCTGGCAAGGTCAAGTTGAACGATGACTATTTCTTCAAACTCACTTCCTTAGGTTCCTATATTTCTGCTGATATGGTTTCAAATAATTCCAATATAAACGATAGAACGCTTTTAGCGGTACGTTCGGTTTTCATGCTATTGAATTATACCGTCAGTTACCTTTTTCATCCACACCGTATCCAGCGCACTATAAGGAACTTGTTTTGGAAGACCGAGGCCGCAACCGTTTTTGAACACCGTTTGAAGGACAAACTAAAAAGAAATAGAATTCTCAGGTATTAACATACTGTTGCCAAAAGAGGAATTTGAAAGGGTCGGTGGAAATAGGGTATGGATTCTACTATAGAATATTCTAAAACCAAAATGCGTATCGCTAAGCATAATCATGCAAAATCATTATAGAAACCGTGACTTCTTAATTTAGTAAATTGTATAGATGAAGTATAAAATATATAACATAAATAAGATTCCAGACATTCTAAAGTTTGCTGCATTATCCCTTGTCTTTGCTGCACCCTTTTGTGTCTTTGGTCCTTATTCAGTGATTCAAAGCGAATCAAATGTGTGGTACACGTCAGTTAGTCAGAGCAAAATAGGAGCACTATGGAACCCTAATATTCTAGGCGGAATTGATTTACGTTCCCAAATGACATATTCCATCTGGGAAGTCCTTAACCTGGTATTACCAAGTTGGGTATTCTCTGTTCTTCTAGTGTTGATGACGTATTTTTTCTCAACTTATTTTATGTATCGCTTGCTTCATTTGCGGTTTGGAGTTTGTCAGGTTAGTGCACTAATTGGTGCATTGTTTTTGCTATCCAGCTATGTAAAAGCTCAACCATTGACAATTGCATGGACATTCCTTCTGGTGATTTTTGAAGCCTTTTTTTGGATTAACGAACGACGTCGCCGCGCTATTACTTATGTTGTGGCTGGCGGGATAGGTATTCTATACGCTTCGATGACGCCAATACATGATCAGGTTTTCGCATTGTTTTTTGCTTTTTTGTTTATGCTGATCAGTAAGAGAAATGTTCTAATAGGAGTTATTCCTCAAATTATTGTTTTTATCGTAGGATGGGCGATTATAGCAGTCCCTGCTCTTGTGGCTATACATGAGGTAGTTCCCCTCTCTGTACGGGCACATACAAGAGAACTACTACCATCACTATCTGATCTATTCTTTTTTTGTACTATTGGCAATTCCGGCTATCGTCCCTATGCACAATTTGCCTTAGTGCTGTTGGCGTTATTTGCTACACGTTTCCGCAATCCCATGGCACTAAAGGCTGTGATGTATTTAGTTTTTTTTGAGACATTTTATATTGCTTTGGTTTATTTGTTTTACTTTTTAGGCGGAATGTTGGATTGGGCTACTGGAATTGGATCAAGCCGTTTTTTATTCTGGACTCCTTTCCTCTTTTCATTCATAGTGGGATTATCTATAGATGCAATCATACAATCCGGATTTGGTGTTCCCTTGGCCAGAAAAGGTGTTTTCAAGATTGGTGTTATTGCATTTGGTCTATGGCTTATTTATGCTCACGTACTCGATCGGGCTTATGAATGGAAGACCTATGGATCATTTGCTTATAATAGTCGTGCTGAGATATATGACTCGATTAATAAGAATACTGAAAAGTCTACTCCTTTTCGTGTATCCATTGCATATTCAGGACCCAGTAAGGCTGACAGTTCTCTAGATCACAGTGGTGGCTATATGCATATTAATGGGTTTGAAACATTTACGGGGTTTTCTTGGTTTGGTACTATACGGCAAGTTGATTACTGGGATGCAATGACCCGGTGTAAGACCAGGCCTGACATGGATTGCATGAAGGAAGTGCGACATCCAGAGCATTTTTACCTAAATCTACCACCCTCTAAAAAGGCTAATAGCCTTGACATATCTGCTATTAGCACTACCATGCTGGCAATAGCAAATGTACGCTTCATCGTGTCTCAGCACTCCATTGATAGAAATGATTTGGTCGAAATGCATAGTCCTGGAAGGCCTTCGCTTGGTAAGCTTCCATTGTTGGAGAGGATTAAGTCCAACTTTTCCGGACGAGACGACCTGTACCTATACGAGTTTCATGATGCATTGCCACGGCTTTATGTATCACGCCATGTGCGAGTTTTTGATAATGACACTGAATTACTTTCAACGTTATCTGAAGCTACAATTAATGAAGTCAGAGATACTGTTTTTCTTTCACGTACAGATGGCCCTGTAAAGCCTCTGACATCTAATAATATACCTGGACAAGCCAGCTTTATAAAATTGAACAATGATGAATTTGAAGTTGATGTCAATGTTGAAGGTCCTGCCTATCTCTTTATTTCCAATTCGTTCAATGAGGGATGGCAGTGCACCAATCAGGACGGTAAAATGTTACAGATGCGACCGGCTTTCCACCTTTTCACTGCCATTATGGTTAACGAAGAAGATCGTACTATAACCTGTCAATATAGCCCATTTCCCTTGCTATGAATATAGTTTTTCGTACAGATGCATCAATC
>NYYU01000013.1 GCA_002685955.1 Parcubacteria group bacterium
GGTCTTGAAGCCAGACCTCCGCGGTTGGGCGGTTCTATAGCAAGAGAAAAACTTAATCTTGTTCTTAAACTAGATTTTTCAAACATTTGAATTAACATTTTTCCTTTAAGAGGAGAATCTTTGTCTAATTCAAGAACATTAGATTTTTTTCTTTTATTCTTTCTTTTTTTTGCATCTAAAATTATTTTTTTTAAATCCTTAGATGAAATATCTCTTATATTAATAAAGTTTTTCATTTTACATTAAATTCTTTGCAAACTTTTCTTACAATTTTAATCGCAAGATCTATTTCTGATTTTTTAACATTAAGAGGGGGCAATATCCTTACTACATTTTCTGCCGCTCTTATCGTGAGCAACTTATTATCCTCTAATTTTTTAATAAATTTTGCTTGATCATTATAAAGCTGTAATCCTATTAACAATCCAACTCCTCTAACCTCCTTAATTAATTCTTTATAATCATTTTTGATTTTATTTAGTTCATAGTGAAAATATTTAGATATTTTTTCCACATTTTTTAGAAATCCTTTTTTATAAATTTGATCAAGTACAGCATTTCCAACGCTCATTGCAAGTGGGTTTCCTCCAAAAGTTGAACCATGTGTACCCGCAATATTTATTCCTGAAGCAGCTTTTTTTGTCATTAAAACTGCTCCTATTGGAAATCCACCCCCTATACCTTTTGCTATTGGGACTATATCTGGTCTAATTTTTGCCTGTTCAAAATAAAAAAGAGTTGATGATCTGCCAATTCCAGATTGAATCTCATCACAAATTAACAATATTTTTTTTTCATTACATATTTTTCTTAATTTTTTTAAAAAACTATTGCTATGAACTTTAATGCCACCTTCTCCCATAATTGGTTCTATCATTATGGCCGCTGTATTTTTAGTTATAGATTTTTTTAGTGATTTAAGATTGTTAAATTCAAAGTGATCAAAACCTCCTGCTTTTGGACCAAATCCTTCTATCATTTTTTTTGATCCACTTGCATGAATTGCTGCAATTGTTCTTCCGTGAAATGAATTTTTTATACAAAGAATTCTATTTTTTTTTGATTTGCCGATAGAATAAAAATATCTTCTAGCAATTTTTATTGCTGCTTCTGTAGCTTCCGCTCCTGAGTTCTGGAAAATAACATAGTCAGCAAAAGTTTTTTGAGCAAGTCTTTTGGCAAGCTTTTCTCCTTCGGGTATTAAAAATGCATTTGAAACATGCCAAACTTTTTTAGATTGTTTATTAATTGCTTTAATTAAATATGGATTAGCATGTCCTAAGGAGTTTACAGCTATACCTTGCACAAAGTCCAAATATTTTTTACCATTAGTTGAATATAAAAAACTTCCCTTGCCTCTTTTAAAAGCAATTTTTCTTCTGTTATAATTTTTTGCTAAAGCGCTCATCATCAAGATTTAATTTTATATCCTTTTCTAAATAACAAATAAGAAATATACCATGTAATAAAAGATATAATTAATAGAAACATTATTCCAAATTTTATAGAACCATCCGATTGGCCAATAAATGAATATCTGAAACCATTAATCATATGAAAAAATGGATTATAATAACTCAAACTTTTTAAAATATCTGGTAATTTTTCAATACTATAGAAAGTTCCTGATAAAAAAGATAATGGCACTATTACAAAATTTGTTACTGTTGCCATTTGATCAAACTTATCCGCATAAAGACCGGCAATAATTCCGGCAGAGCCTAAAAAAAAACCAGCAAGAAATAGATACAAAAACCAAAGGAAATAGTTTTGTACGCTTAAATCTAAAAAAATTATAAATATATATGTTGATATAGAAGCTATACATAATCCTCTTGTTATTGAAGCAAGAACTAACGAAATTGTTACTTCTGCTGCTGATAATGGGCTATTTACTATATCAACAATTGTTCCCATTATCTTGCTCATCATAATAGATGAACTGGAATGAGAAAAACTTTGTTGAATTACCTGCATCATAATTAAACCATTCGCTAGAAACTCGATGTATGGAACGCCTAGTACATCTGGTCTTTCATCCCCTATTGCTAAAGAAATTACAACTAGAAATAAAATTGACGTTAGTATTGGTCCTACAAGTGTTTGTCCTGATACAATTAAAAATCGCAATACTTCTTTTTTGTAAAGGCTAAAGGCGCCTACCCAGTTAATTAAGCCGAAACGACGCACACCAATTTTATATTTATTTTCTAATTCAACCATTAATAATTACTCTTAAACTTTTTTTTTAAAAATTGTTAAAAAACAAAAAAAAAAGCTTGTTATTAATTAGTATTTATGCTCTCAAGATAGTGTTGTATAAAAACTAATATATACTAAATATTGTGTTATGAGCTGGACTGATGAAAAAGTTAATAAATTAAAAGAGCTGTGGGGCAAAGGTCAAACAGCGAGTCAAATTGCTGAAATTATTGGTGGAATAAGTAGAAATGCAGTTATAGGAAAAGCACACAGATTAAGCCTATCTGCAAAAATAAAAATAAGATCAACCATTACACGAAACAAAGAAAATTTTAAATATACAAATCAGGAAACTCAAAAAAAAGGAAGAAGAAGCAAGTTTAGATCGCTAATATTAAATAAAGACTTTGAGCCGGCAAAAAATTTACAGCTGGAAGAATTAACTGATAATACTTGTAAATATATGGAAGGACATCCCGATGATAAAGAATCGTCTTTTTGTGGAAGAAAAAATGTTGAAAAATTTTCTTACTGCCCTCTTCATTTAATGATTGTATTCCAGCCTAAAGGCAAAAAAGAAAATGTTGTAGAAAAAGAAGATGAAGTTCCTCAATTTATTGAAAAAAAAATAAAATCAGCTTAAAGTAGAATTTTTCATTTAACTCTTTTGAAATCTTTATTGCTTAATATTCCTTGTAATGAATTTTTTCTAATTTATTTTCCATACTACATTTAATCTTTTTCATTAATATTTTTTTTACTTTTGTATTTATTATAATCATAATCTTTAATTAAATTTTGTTTTGCTTTTATCCCTCTATTGATTGATTTTATTGCTATAACAGATACAAAAAATAATATTATTAGTATAATAATATAAGCTATATAATTTATCATTAATTTGTATTTGAAAATTTATTTCTAGAAAATTGACCACCAGTTCTCCAATTAAAACTATATTTCTCTATTTCTTCATCAAAAATTCTATTTGCCTTGAGACCTAAGTCAAAATTAGTTTTATATTTTCCTGAAGAAATATTATCGTACTTTAATAAATTTATTTGATCTACTGTTATTAATGGATTAGGCATTATTTCAAAAATTTTTGCCATCATTTTGGCTATTACCAAAGGTAAGGGGATTAATAATCTTTTTTTATCTATGGTTTTTAATAGTTTTAAAATAATTTCTTTAAAAGAAAAAATTTCTGGCCCGATGCACTCTATAGTTTGTTCATTTGTTTTTCCCTGAACTACATCAAAAATTATTTGAACTAAATCCGTAACATGTATGGGTGCAAATTTAGTCTTGCCTTCATAATATATGGGCATAATTGGTAAGCGATTTAATAAAGTCATGAAATTTGTAGTAAATTTATCATCTACAGAATAAACTATAGAAGGTTTCAGCACTACAGCTCTATCAAAATTATTTTTAATTTTATTTTCTCCATCAAGTTTACTAATAGCGTAATTGCTATCTAGAGATTTTTCAATTCCAAGAGAAGAAATATGAATTAATTTTTCAATATTTTGTTTGGCAGATAATTTTGATAGAAGATCTGGAAAGTCTGTATGAATATTTTTAAAAAAATTTTTTCTTTTTTCAAATAATATTCCAATTAAGTTAATACATATTGAGCATTCCTTCACTAAATTCTTTATCTTTTCTATATTAAAGTAAGTTAATTCTACAATCTCAAGATATCCAGGATTTGCTTGGGTTTTTAAGATATATCCTTTTTGATGAATATTTCTTGTAACAGCAACAACTTTATAGTTATTTTTCGTTAACTTTCTTATTAAGTGTCTGCCTATTTGGCCAGTAGCACCGAAAACTAGAATTTCTTTAGGTTTCATATATATATTCCATCAATGGATTTAGATATTAAATTACATAAAGAAGATTTACCAGACCAAATACATTTTAGTGACAATATTGCAATAGATTGTGAGTTCATGGGTTTAAACGTTGAAAGAGATAGGCTGTGCTTAGTTCAAATTTCATCTGGAAATAATGATGCTCATATAATTCAGCTAAATAAAGATAAATACAATGCTCCCAACCTTAAGAAGTTATTGGTCGACGAAAAAATAAATAAAATATTTCATTACGCAAGAGCCGACCTGTTGTTTATAAAAAAATATTTAAATATTAATGTTAACAAAATTGCTTGTACTAAAATAATGAGCAAAATTGCTAGAAGTTATTCTGATAAACATGGTCTAAAGGATTTAATTAAAGAATTTATGAGTATTGATGTAAGTAAACAATTACAAACTTCAGATTTTGGTGGAGATCTATCAAAAAAACAACTTCAATATTGTGCTAACGATGTTGTTTATCTTCATAAAATTTACGAAGGTCTTTATAAAATTTTAATCAGAGAAAATCGGTTAGATTTATATAACAAAACTATAAAATTTCTTCCAACAAGAGTTGAACTAGATTTTGCCTCTTTCAAAGAAGATATTTGGTCTCATTAAATGAAAAATAAAAAAATCCAATTAATCGCAAAAAATGTAATTCAAGATGAAATTTATGCTTTAAAAAAATTAAAATCATCTATTGGAAATTCTTTTAATCAAATAGTAAAAACAATTTTAAATTGTAGAAATGGCAAAATAATAATATCTGGAGTTGGTAAAAGTGGAATTATAGGCAAAAAGTGGGCCGCAATGAATTCATCAATAGGAATTCCATCTTTTTTCTTAGATGCTTCCAATGCTAGCCATGGAGATATGGGACAAATAACTTCTAATGATATTGTAATATTAATAAGTTTAAGTGGACAAAGTGAAGAACTTAAAAATATAATTCAGTATACATCCAGAAATAAAAATATTAAATTAATTGGTATTACATCAAAAAAAAAATCTATTCTTTACAAAAACTCAGATATTAAATTTTTATTACCATCTGTAAAAGAGGCAGACCTGGGAAATATAGTTCCTACTTCTACAACTACAATACAACTGGCCTTAGGTGATGCAATTGCAATTACTTGTATGAGATATAATAATTTTGGAAAACTAGATTTTAAAAAATTTCATCCAGGAGGATCTCTTTCGGTAAAACTTAAAACTGTAAACGATTTGATGTTTACAGGAAATAAAATTCCTTTTGTTAAAGAAAATACCACGATGAAAGATGCTCTTAACACAATAACAAGTAAAGGTTTAGGGGTGCTATTAATAAAAAAAAGAAACATCACAACAGGAATTTTAACTGATGGCGACTTAAAAAGATTAAGTCAAAAATATGAAAATTTTCAAAAATTAACAATAAAAAAAGTAATGAAAAAAAACCCAGTTAGTGTTGATAAAAATACACTTGCAGCTCAAGCACTTTCAATTATGAATGCAAAAAAAATTACAAGTCTATGCGTTCATAAAGAAAATCAAAAAAATAAAACTATTGGAATAATTCATATACATAATATTTTAAAGGCAAATATAAGCTAAATGTCTTTAAAATCTCTAATTCAAGTTATTATAATATTAATAATCGTAATTATTTTAGGTGGTGTTTATTTTAATTATTTTGCAAATAACAACAAAATTTCTTTAGAAAATAATGAAAAAAAAATTCAAACAGAAATAGATATAAACAAACCTAAAAAAAAAGAAACTAAGACTTTATCTGATGAACCAAGTGTGAAAACAGAAATAAATATGAGTAAAGAAGTAAAAGAAGTAAAAGAAGTAAAAGAAGTAATAAAAGAAAACGTTAATCTCAAAAAAAAAATAAAACCAAATAAACCTAAAATCAATAACATGATAAAAGATATTGAGTATTTAACAACTGATAAAAGTGGAAATAAATATAAAATATTAGCCACCTCCGGAAGAACAAATTCAGAAGATAATAATATATTAGGTCTCAACAATGTTAGAGGCATTATAACATCTAATGTAAGATCAACGATCTATATAGCATCAGACTTTGCTGAATATAACTCTTCTAATTTAAACTCAAATTTTTATCAGAATGTAGTGATTAATTACGAAGATAAAGAAATCACTTGCGACTATTTTGATGTAGATATGCAAACAAATATTGCAATAGCATACAATAATGTTGTAGTAACAGATCCACAGTCTATAATGAAAGCAGGAAAAATTATTCTAAACATTAATACAAAAGTTATCAATATTAATCCGGACAATAAAAAAAACAAAGTAACAGTAAAAATAAATTAATGGCAGTTATAAAGAAATTTAGAATTAAAAACTTTAAGGAACAAGAAACTTTACTTCAATTAGATAAAATTTCTATGTTCTATGATAAGAGAAGAATTCTAAATGATATATCATTTAAAGTTAATCGTTCAGAAGTATTAGGATTACTAGGTCCAAACGGGGTTGGTAAGAGCACAATATTTAAAATAATCATGAATATTGAACAACCAAAAAGTGGAAAAATATTATTGAATGGTATTGACTGCACAAATCTTCCAATTCATGAAAGATCAAGCAAATTTCATTTATCATATTGTCCTCAATATGGTGGATATTTTTATGATTTAACTGTTTTGGAAAATTTAACAGCAGTCGCTGAAATACATATAAAAGAAAAAAATTTGAGAATTTCTAAGATTGATAAAATTGTAGGTCAATTTGGATTTGATTCAATTTTAAATGTAAAATCAAAACATTTATCCGGAGGTGAGAGAAGAAAGTTGGCAATAGGAATGGCTATAATTAATGATCCTGAAATATTATTGCTGGATGAACCTTACGCAGCTTTGGACATTTTATCGATAAAGATGATACAAGAAATTATTATAAACTTACAATCAATAGAAAAAATGTCAATTATTGTATGTGATCACAACGCACGAGATTTATTAACATGCGTTGATAGAGCAATAGTTTTGTCAAATGGAAAAATTATTGCATCTGGAAGCCCGCATGAAATAATAAATAATACACAGGCTCGATCGGTATATTTTGGTGAAGAATTTAAAATAAATTAATTTCTAAATGCAAAAACATATTTGTATTGATAAAAAAATACCTCCGTATAATAAAATAATCCAAGTTAGTTCAGACAAAAGCTTATCAATAAGAACTGTTTTGCTAGCTTCTCAAGCTGTAGGTATTTCAAAAATTTCAAATCTTCTTGAGTCTGAGGATGTTTTAAACACACTAAAGACCATTAAAAAGCTTGGAATAAATTATAAAAAAAAAAAAAATTGTTATGAAATTTATGGTTTTGGCTTAAATGGTTTTAATCCTAAAAATAATACAGTAATTAATGCTGGAAATTCTGGAACACTTGGTAGACTTATACTTTCTTTGCTTATTAAAACTGATAAAAAAATAAAATTGATTGGCGATAAAAGCTTATCAAAAAGAGACTTTTCTAGAGTTGTAAAACCTTTAAGACTTTTTGGAGCCAATATAAAATCAAAAAACAATTGCTTGCCGGTAAAAATTCAAGGAACTGAATTTCTTAGACCTATAAATTATGTAGAAAATATTGGTTCCGCTCAAATAAAAACAGCCTGTTGTTTTGCTGCATTGAATACTCCTGGAACAACATTTATACGTGCTAAAAAAAGTAGAAACCACACGGAACTGCTATTTAAATATTTGAAGATTCCAATTAAAGTAAAATCAAATAAAGAGTTTGATTTAATTGAGGTAAAAGGGTTACAGCAATACAATGCTTTTAACTACTCAATTCCTGGGGATATCAGTTCAAGTGCTTTTTTTATTGTTCTAACTTTACTTTCAAAAAATTCAGAAATTACAATTCAAAATGTAAATATAAATAAAAGTAGAATTGGTCTTATAATAATTTTAAAAATAATGGGCGCCAAAATAACTTTTAAAAATAAAAGAATTTATAAAGGTGAAACGACTGCAGATATTTTTGTAAAAAGTTCAAAAATATTAAAACCAATCAATTGTCCCTCGAGCTTAAACAGCTTTGCTATAGATGAATTATTATTAGTTTTTCTTGTTGTAGGCACAAAAACAAAAGGAATATCAACTTTTAAAAAATTGGGAGAATTAAACAAAAAAGAAAGTCCTAGATTAAATATAGCAATCAAATTTTTAAGAATGATTGGAATAAAAGTTTTAAGAAATAAAGATGATATTAAAATATACGGGAAACCTAATCTAGATTTAAAAAGAAACTTTCACGTAAAAAATTTTTTAAAAGACCACAGAATTTTTATGATGTCGTGTATTGCCGCTCTAACATTGGGCGGAAATTGGAAAATAAATGATAAAGATTCTATTAATACATCTTTTCCAAAATTTCTAAATGTTTTAAAAAATCTTGGGGCAAATATAAAATGAAAAAACGAAAAGATATTATTACTGTCGCAATCGACTCTCCTGCTGCCGCTGGAGGAGGTACTCAAGCCAAGTTAATAGCCAAACATTACAACCTTCAACATCTTGACACCGGTCGCATATATAGGCTTATTGGTAAACTGAAATTGGAAAATCCTAAAAAATTTAACTATTCTTTAATTAGAAAAAAAATCAAAAATTTAAATATGAGTAGTTTACAAAATAAAAACTTATTATCTGATAAAGTGGCAACTTCAGCATCAATTATTGCTAAAGATAAAAAAATAAGAGATATAGTTCATCAATTTCAAAAAAAATGTGCTTATGCTCCTCCGTTGAAATATGCGGGCTCTGTACTTGACGGAAGAGACATAATTACTGTTCAAGTTAGAGATGCAATGTTTAAGTTTTTTATAACAGCAAGTCTTAAAGAGCGTACGAAAAGGAGATATAAGGAATTAAAAAATCTAAATAAAAAAATTAATTTAAATATTGTGCTTAAAAGCCTTAAAAATAGGGATAAATCTGATCGCGAAAGAAAACATGGTCCTCTAAAAAAAACAAAAGATTCAATCTTGATTAATACAACTAAATTAAGTAAGAAAGCGTGCTTTATGAAAATTAAAGGTATTATGGATAGGAAATTAAAAGCTTAATGGAAATTTACAAAGACTTATCTTCTCCAGCTAGTCAGCAATTCGAAAAATTACTAAACTCTCAATTATCAAAGAACAAAATAGAAGAAGGAAAGGTAATTGAAGGTAAAATCACTAAAATTACAGAAAAATATATTTTCTTATTTGTTCCAGGTTTAAAAAGTGAGCCTGTAATAGATATTAATGAAATGAAAATGATTGGTATGCAAAATAAAATTGCAGAAGGAAAAATAATTTCGGTCTTATTGGAAAAGATTGAAGATAAAAATGGTGATGTAATAGTGTCTGCACAAAAAGCAAAAAAAATTAAAGGTTGGTATGAATTGGAAAAAGCATATGATGACAACGAATCTATTAATGGAAAAATAATCTCAAAGTGTAAAGGTGGGGTTATTGTAGAACACGTTGAAACAGAATCATTAATGTTTTGCCCAGGTTCACAAATATCAGATAAACCAATGAAAAATATTGACCATTTAATTGGGGTAGAACAAAAATTTGCAATTATTAAATTAGACAAATTAAGAGGAAATGCCTGTGTATCTAGAAGACAAATTGTTTCTTCAAGTAAAAAAGAAGATAAAGCAAAAATAGTAGCAAAATTTAAAGTTGGAGACATCATTAAAGATGCGGTTGTCAAAGGCTACTCTTCTTTTGGGTGTTTTTTTGAAGTTAATAATGAAATTGATGTCTTAGTTCATCTTCAAGAAATTTCATACTCTAGAGTAAACCACCCAGATGAAATTTTTAATATTGGCGAAAAGCACGATTTAAAAGTAATTTCAATTGATAAATCAAAACTACAAATAGGATGTTCAATTAAACAACTTTCACCTGATCCATTTGAGCATATCTCAAATTACGAACAGGGGAAAAAATATAAGGTAAAAGTTGTTAAGATTGCGGATTATGGGTGTTTTTGTGAACTTGAACCAGGTCTAAGCACCTTACTTCATTCAAGCGAAATTAGTTGGACAAAAAAAAATATATCTGCAAAAAAAATATTTAAAGTAGGTGATCTTGTCGATTGTATTATTACAGAAATTGATAAAGAAAAAAGAAGAGTGGCAATTTCACATAAACTAACAATTGAAAATCCTTATTCATCTCTAGAAAAAAAACATCCAGTTGGATCGAAAATAGAAGGTATAGTTACAAACACAAATGAATATGCTGTTTACGTAAAACTAGGAAATTATGATATAGACGGATTTTTACATGCTAATGATCTTTCTTATGCTGATAAACCAGAAGAAGAACTAAAAAAATATAAAAAAGGTATTAAATTAATAGTTAAAATTTTAGAAATAAACAAAGACGAGTCAAAAATTAGAGTTGGATTGAAACAATTAGAAAAAGATCCATTTGATTGGTTTAAGGATAAGAAAGTAAATGATACTATAACTATCCAGGTAATATCATCAGACAATAAAGGTTTAATGGTAAAACCAGAAGGTTCTGATTTACAATTATTAATTAAAAAATCACAAATCGCAGTAAGTTCAGCTGATGCCAGACCATCACGTTTTGTTGGCGGAGAGAGAATTGATGCTGCAATTGCTGAATTAAATTTTAATAAAAGAAAAGCAAGTTTAAGTATTAAATTGCTTGAGGAACTAATGAACGCTAAAGCTATAAAAGAACATTCTAGTCCATTGAGCGGCAAAAATTTACCTTTTTCATCGCTTTCTGATCAACTAGATGATAAAAAAAAATAAAGATTAATAATAAATAAAAAAGTTGCCAGTTGCAAAATCAGACTTAATAAAAGAACTAGCAGATTCATATCCAAATTTCCTACGCAAAGATCTTATACGTTTAATAGATATAACCCTATACGAAATGATTAATTCTCTTAAAAGAGGAGAAAGAGTAGAGTTGCGAGATGTATTTACAATTGAAACTAGAATTCAAAATGCAAGAATATCAAGAAATCCGAAAACAAATGAAAAAGTTAATACACCTGAAAAAAAAAAAATATTGTTTAAAACTTCTAAAGCTTGGACAAAAAAAATAAATGAAAAAGAATAAAATTTTTATTGCTTGTGATACTTCCAATCTAGATCTTGTTAAAAAAATAATTAATCAAACAAAAACAAAAAAGTTAGAAATAATACCAAAATTTGGTTTACAATTTTTTTACAGCAAACAAGGCAGAAAGTTTTTAGAAAAATTTAATAACAATTTCTTTTTGGATTTAAAAATCAACGATATTAAGCAAACAGCATTATCAGCAATAGACTCTTTGAAAGATCTAAAAAAATGCAGATATATTACAGTTCATGTAAATGGTGGATTGGAGATGTTAAAAGCAGTAAAAAAAAAAAAGCTACGATAACTAACAAAAATTTAAAAGTTTTAGGTGTGACTGTGTTAACAAGCCTAAACAATAAATCTTTAAAGGAAATTGGTCATACAAAAACTTTGGATCAATTGGTTTTAAAGCAAGTAGGTTTAATTAAAAAAGCTGGTTTGNATGGTGCGGTGTTGTCAGCAAAAGAGGCAAAATTTNTAAAAAAAAAATATAAAAATTTATTCATTGTAACACCAGGCATAAGACTTNCTGGAGATAAAGCAGATGACCAAGCTAGAGTGGTTACTCCTTATGAAGCATTAAAGAAAAATAAAGTAAATGCTGTTGTTATGGGAAGATCTTTGGTTCGAGGAAATATAAAAAATAATATTAAAAAGTTAGTTGATCATTTAAGTCAATGATTAAAGGTATAAAGATATGTGGGGTCACTGACCTCAAAACTTTAAACTATATTATTGAACATCCTTACCCACCTCAATTCATAGGATTTGTCACAAATTATAAGAAATCAAAAAGATATGTTGAATTCGAAAAATTAAAAGAACTTATTAATATTGATAAAAAAGGAATTAATTTTGTTTCAGTACTTGTAAATCCTGATGATGAAATATTAGAGATGATAAAAAATCTTAAGTTTGACTACTATCAACTCTATGATGTTAACCCTGAAACAACAAAATTAATAAAAGAAAAATATAAAATTAAAATTATTTCAGCTCTTACAATAAATAATAAAGATGATGTAAATCAATACAAAAAATATGAAACTATATCAGATATTATATTATTTGATGGTAAAGGATATGAAAAATCTATTGGATTTAATCATAAATTTATAGAATCTGTACCAAATAAAATCTCAAAAATGATTGCTGGAAATATAAAAATAGAAGATATTTCTAATTTTAAAAATACAAAGAACTATATATTGGATTTGTCCGGTGCGCTTGAAAAAGAAAAAGGAGTAAAAGACATTAATAAAATTGATAAATTATTAAATTCAGTCCATAATAATTAACGTATGTCTCAAAATTCATTAAAAAACTCACTAAAAAATGGACCAAATGAAAAAGGTTATTTTGGAGAATTTGGAGGCAGGTATGCTCCGGAAATATTAATGCCCAATCTAATAGAGTTAGAAAAAGCATTTGAACAAGCTATTAATGATAAAAGTTTTATTGATGAATTTGAATACTATTTAAAAGAATGGGTTGGTAGACCAAACCCTCTTTACTTTGCTGAAGAATTAACTAATAAAATTGGTGGAGCAAAAATATATTTAAAGTCTGATCATCTTAACCATTTAGGGGCGCACAAAGTAAATAATGCTCTTTTTCAAATTTTGTTAGCAAGATATATGGGTAAAACAAAAGTTTTGTGTGAAACAGGAGCTGGAGCTCATTTAATAGCAACTGCTGCTTGTTGTGCTAAATTTAATCTGCCATGCGTCGGTTATATGGGGAAAGACGATATAATAAAACAATCCACAAATGTTTTAAAAGCAAAATTATTTGGTTCAAAAGTTGTAGAATGTGTTGATGGTACAGGAAAAAAAGGAGTTTTGAAAGATGCATGTACTGCCGCATTAAAAGCTTGGTCTAGTGATCCAGAAGCTTTTTATTGCTGTGGGTCAGCGATTGCCAGCCACCCATTTCCAAGAATTGTTCAATACGCCCAATCAATAATTGGAAAGGAAATTAAAAAACAAATTTTAGAAAAAGAGAAAAGATTGCCTGACGCAATTATAGCATGCATAGGTGGAGGAAGTAATTTAATAGGTGCTATTCACGAGTTTTTAGATGATAAAGAAGTGGAGTTGTATGGGGTAGAAGCAGAAAATAGTGCGGCGCTAACTAATGGTTCTGTTGGTATCATGCAAGGCTTTAAAAGTTTTATGTTACAATCTGAAGACGGCTCTGAAACACTTCCAACAAGCTCTTTAGCAAGCGGAATTAATTTTTACTCAGCAGGTCCTGAACACGCATATTTAAAAAGTATTGGAAGAGTAAATTATACATATGCAACTGATGAGAAAGCTTTTGAGGCGTTTCAGATACTTTGCAAGACAGAAGGAATATTGCCTGCTTTTGAACCATCTTTTGCTTTAGCCAAGACTATTGAGTTAGCAAAAACAATGCCTGGAAAAATTCTAGTTTGTAATATTTGCGGGAGAGGCGATAAAGATATAGATACCGCTGAAAAAATGTTAGGTGATAAACTTGACAAATAGAATTCAAAAAATTTTTGATAAATTAAAAGCTGAAAATAAAAAA
>NYYU01000014.1 GCA_002685955.1 Parcubacteria group bacterium
AAAGAGGCAGCAAGGTATTTCAAACAACAGGTATATTTTCCGTTACAGAAGATTACGAAAGAAAACAGGGATGGCTCTTTAAGGATAGAAACAAAGATTTGCCATAATGAAGAAATCCTTCGTATAATTTTTCGCTGGATTCCCTATGTACATGTTGTTAAGCCGAAGGATTTGAAAACGGAAGTAGAAGAGATAATTAATGGGTATTTAAATGATATCTAGAGAAATATAACATTAATAGTTACGTTTGAGATAATTGATTTAAGAACAGGGAGATTTAATATGAAGATATTGGGATATTCAGAAAGAGGAATAGTAAATTCGTTATTCTATGAAATAAAATACAATGAAAAACCAAAAAAACTTCTTAGGGAGTTTATAGGTATGATTTATTTTCCACCAAATAATGAGAAAATCAATTTACCAGATGAGGTTAAAGATTTTGATGCTGAAATATTGATTGAACAGTCATTCTCGGAATTTGGTGATCCTGATATAGTATTAATAATTTGTGATACAAGTAGTGGAGCAAGAAGCAAGCAGGTTATATTTGGAGAAGCTAAGGTTAATAATTGGAAAAATAAATTTACATTAAAAAGAGAATACGAAAAATTCCAAGAAGGCAAAAATAAGATTGGAAAAGATAGTGATCCTGCAAGAGAATTTTCTTCTAATTTGTTTACACAAATTTATCATAAGTGGATGTTAATAGAAACATTAAGAAAAGAAGATGGTATAGTTCGGCTAGAGAAAGGAATAGAATTGCCTCTACGATCCACACCGTCAAAACATAAAATTAGCAAGATTGGCACTAATAATGTTGTTAGAAAAGCGATAGAAGAATTAGAAGATTGTAATTTCTCTTTTTTTGTTTCAATTGTTCCAGAATCATTACCCGAAATTAAGAAGTTTCTAGAAAGAACGGATTGGAATAGTGAAAAGATTAAAAATTGGGGCTTTTTGTCTTGGAAGGATGTAGACATATTCTGCAAAGAAAATAATTTAGCAGAAACATTGACGGTCTTTGACTTTAACAAGGGACTAATTTATTAATGAACCTAACCATCCACCGAGGCACACATGAAATTGGTGGTTCGTGTGTTGAACTGGCAACTGAAAACACTCGTATCTTGATTGATATTGGCTTGCCCCTTGTAGATGAGGAAGGTCAGAGTTTCAACCTCGGCAATTATCTCAAGTTAAGCAAAGCTGAGCTTGTAGAAAGAAAAATAGCCAAAGACATTCCCGGTCTTTACAAGAAAGACAATGATAACAAACCACCAGATGCCATACTCATTTCACATTCCCATCCTGACCATTATGGACTGTTAACATTTGTGAAGCCACAAATACCTCTCTATCTAAGTGAAGGTTGCCTGGAATTAATCAAGGCTACCTATTACTTTAAGGGGATCAATCCTGATCTTGACACGGTAGTGATTATTGAAAACAAGAAAAGCATTTCAATCGGTGACTTTATAATCACGCCATATCTAGTAGATCATTCCGGTTTTGATGCTTATGCCTTTTTGATTGAGGCTGAAGGTAAGAGAATATTTTACTCAGGTGATTTCAGGGGTCATGGCAAAAAGAGAAGTCTGTTTGACAGATTCATTGAAAATCCTCCTAAAGATATAGATTATTTAATCATGGAGGGAACAGGTATCGAAGGCAAGGACTGTTATTATGAGAAAGAAGAGGATCTAAGAGATAAGCTGGTTACAATCTTTAAAGAGAATAAGAGCCTAATATTCTTTGCCTGTTCATCTCAAAATATTGACAGAATATCATCGCTATACAGTGCGTGCCGGAGGAGTGGGCGTATCCTAGTACTTGATCCATATACAATATATTTGCTGGATGTCTTGCGTAGGAGGGCACCCAAGATTCCTCAATTTGACTTTAAGGATATCAGGGTATTTTTCACTTCTGACAGTAATACAAGAAGGTTGGCTGATGATAAAACGCTGTATAAATATAAAGAATCAAAGATTGCATATGATGAGATTAAGGAAAAGAAGGATTCCCTCGTTGTCAAGCCGTCATATGGTATAAGAAAAGCGTTTGCCAAAAATGGGTATATAGAGGGTTCAACCCTGATTTACTCAATGTGGAGCAAATACTTTGAGAATGAGAAACCATTTTGGGATGAATACGGTATTTCTCCCATGCATGTTCACACCAGTGGACATGCCGGTGTTACGCAATTGAAGGAATTTGCCAGGGCGCTTAACCCCACAACAATAATCCCCATCCATACCCTATCACCAGACAGATTCCCTGAGTATTTTGGCAGCAAAGTCAGAATGCTTTCTGACGGAAAACCAACCGAACTGTAACCCCACTTATTTAAAAAATAAAATATTTTCACTGCGACACGGCGCTGTCGCATGGCCATGTTACTATGTTGCTGAAATTAACCTTAGGAAGATAATCAGCCAACTAATTAATTAAAAGAGAGTGCTATGAAAAAAGAAGCTGGAAGCACACAAGGTTCCTTAATACGAGATATGGAGGGAAAACATCTATTTGGTTCATCATTTGAAGAAAGAAAAACCCGTGAATATCTTAATAATCTAATTAATTCAAAATTTTTAAGTAATATGTCTGTCAATTTGTTTAGTTTTTCAAGAAAGATATTAGGCATGGAAACAACAATTACTTTACTAAAAAAACACTTTCCGGAAATAGTTAGTAATAAAGAATTTGATGAATGGATTAAACATGATCAGTTAGATATTAAAATACCTGGAAATATTTTAGTTAAATTCCTGAGAAATGCTATTGCACCTTTACTCAATAGGAAACAGAATAATCAACCGCTATTTTCAGATAGTGATATAGAAGCACGTCTAAAGACCATCAAAGAAACCTTTGATTTGACAAATGATGAGATTGAAATACTTTCCTTTTTCTATTTATTATCAACAAGTGATTTTTTTAAGGATTTCTTAGATACCAACAAACATACCCATTTTGAAAGATTTTCATTCTTTAAATGTTTAGGACACATTATTTTGGGGCATGAAAGGAACTCTTTTTTGCATATCTTTTCTAAGACAAGACTTTTCAAGATGTATATCATGGAGAAAGTATACAGAGGAGAGATTGAACTGCGTTCCTGGTGTATAAATTTCTTATCTGGATATGGAGCTAAGGAGTTATCTCATGAGTTCTTTACAAGAGAAAATGAAGAATCCTTACAAATTTCTGATTTTAGTGTTTCTGAGAATGAGAAAATAGTACTGAAAACCTTAATTAAAAGTAAAAAACGACAAAATATCCTCTTTTATGGTGTACCTGGAACCGGGAAAAGCTCTTTAGCAAGATGCCTGGCAAGGACATGCAAAAAAGATCTTTATACAGTAAAACTACCGGAAGATGATGAACACGATCTCAGGTTACGAAACATCTATGCAACAATAAATATTGCAAAAAAGAATAAGGCGATAGTATTAGTTGATGAGGCTGATGAGGTACTGAACTCTTCTAATTCTTTATTTTATAAAAGCAAGACTAATAAAAGCTTTATTAATAATTTACTGGAAAGTCATCAAAAAAAGTTAATCTGGATAACAAACCGTTCAAACGGAATAGATTCATCTACCATGAGAAGATTTACTTTTTCCGTGGAATTCAAGAAGTTCACAACCAAAGACCGTTTAAGGGTTTTAAAGAATGAGCTAAAAAAACAAAGACTAAGTGGTTATTTCGATCAGGAAGAGCTACATGATCTGTGCAAGACATATTCTGTAAATGCAGGCGGCATTGTTGATGCTATTAATGCCATAAAAATTGAGCGAAAGACAAAGAAAGAGACTGCCCTGAAAAATGTCAGGACACTTTTGGGGAACCACGAGAAGGTTACAATAGGAAAGAAAAATAGTAATATTAAATCAGGTAAGCTCAAAAACTATTCATTAAAAGGCCTGAACACTTCGCAAAATCTGGAAAATGTAATATCTGCTCTCATGCGATATACTGAAAATCAGAACGATAATGCTGAAAATCCCCACTCTATTAAAATGCTGCTCTACGGAATTCCCGGAACAGGCAAATCAGAATTTGTCTATTATCTGGGTAATTTATTAAACAGAGAGGTTCTTTTAAAGAGATGCAGTGAAATCCAATCAATGTGGGTAGGAGANACAGAAAAGAATATAGCAGAGGCTTTNCGTGAGGNACAGGAAAACAANAGTATTCTTTTCTTTGACGAGGCNGANAGNCTGCTTTATCCACGAAAAGAAGCCANTCNNTCATGGGAAAAGNGTATGACAAATGAAATCCTTACTCAAATGGATAGTTATNCAGGGATTGTNGTNTTTGCGACAAATGATGTNGATGGATTAGACCACGCAGCATTCAGGAGATTTCAGTTTAAAATNGAGTACCTNCCNCTTACACNGGAAGGGAATGTTCAGTTTTACAACTCCATACTGAGTCCACTGATATCTAATGATAATGTTTTATCTGATAAGGNTCTCGATAANGTTCGAACAATAAGAAATCTCACTCCGGGCGATTTTGCCGTTGTTAAAGAACAATACACGTTCATTAATCAATCAAAAGTAACGCATCAACAATTAATTGAATCATTACTGAATGAAACGAGGCATAAGGAAAGTGAGAAGCGGATAACTGGTTTTTCCGTAATGGACAGATGACTTTTATTGTTGTAAAAATATATAGAATGAAAAGAGTAGTGTAAAAAGAGGGGATAGAAATGGATGAAGCTTGGTTAAAGGGATTAAGAAATAAATTACGTGTAAAGGCTCCAACTATTGAGGCTGATGGAATACGTCAGTCGCGACGAGTGTCTGGACAGTATTCATATGTAGTAGAGAAAAACGCCTATCATTCAGTAATATGTTACGTACAAAAAGGGCTGGGTAAAGAAAACGAAATCATAGAGACTGTTATAAAGATAATATTAGGCATCCAGGCTTCTGCAAGGCTTACAAACTATTATCTGCATCCGTTTTCATTCGGATGGGATGACAATAAGCTTCATCATAGAAAGAGCGCTATATCGATAATCGCCCGTGTAAGTAGTGCTATGATAATTAATGAACTGTGCAAACTTGCGGGTTCAGAGCTTTCCGGGACATCAATAATTCCGGCATTATTTCCCCCTACAAGTTTATATAGTAAAAAAAGCAATGTCAGAGGTCATGATCTTCTGGTTTTTATCTGTAAAGACCGGTCAGTTCAACTCTCTGAATTATCCACTGCAGCTTATAATAGAGTGCGGCGTAGATCACTCTGGATATTTATAAATAATGATAAACCAGAATGGGAATTTGGTACTTTTAAACCGGAAGTTGCAGGTGATTCACAAAAGGAAACTTGAATTGGTTAATATTTAAAACATTAATAACTATTTCTTATGAAAATAAAAAAAGTATATATTGCATCACCATTATATAGCACAAAGGAGCAGCAAGAAAATTGTGAAATAGATGAGGTATTACGAAGAGCCGGGTACAATACTTTTTTGCCTCAGAGAGATGGATTTACTTACGTTGATTTGTTTAAACAAGTACAGAATGAAGGTTATGCGCATGAAGAAGCAAGAGACATCACATTAGGCCTGATTATGCATCTTGATGTATACCAGGTATGTGAGGGCTGTGATGCAACAGTATTAAATTTGAGTAGTTGTAATCCCGGAGAAGGCACAATAACGGAAAGTGCACTGTGTTATAGGAGTGAGCGTCCTCTGGTGTTATATAAGGGGAACAATCCTTCTTTCGTTCTGGAAAACCACAGTCCGCTGCTTACCGGACAAACCGGATTTGAGATTGTTGGAAAAGTAGAAGACATTCCAAAGAAACTAAAGCAACTTGAGAATAAGGTTGAGTCCAATTACGCTAGAACAATGAACATTGCAAGACAAATATTTAAAGATTATGATCCGAGAAATAAGAATTTAGAACTTATTGCTACTTTAGGGAGAAAACTGTTTTAAAGGAATTTACGTCTTGCAATCGTATACATATTAACCTATAATCTCACGACTTGTTAATAACAGTTTGCAAATTACAATTCTAATAAGTGTGTACAGGAAATATTTATTTTGAAATATCTTAATCGTTTAGCAAGTTAATTAGAGAGAACAAAAATGACAAATGAGATAGATGAGAAGAAATTGGAGAAAAT
>NYYU01000015.1 GCA_002685955.1 Parcubacteria group bacterium
TAAAGGAAATTGAATTTAGTTAATTTCTCAGATATTATGGTATTTGTAAGAGTTTCCGTACATTGAAAGAATCCCTTAAGCTTATTAATGGAGAAAATGCTATGAACATTTGTGCTGTTATTCTTGCAAGGAGTGGGAGCAAGAGTATTCCAAAGAAAAACATTAAGCCGCTCTACGGTAAACCTCTGATTGAGTATTCAATTAAATATTCGTTAAAGTGTCCACTGGTAGCTCATACCATAGTTTCGACAGATTCAGATGAAATTGCGGAGATTGCAAGGAATTGTGGGGCCGAAGTGCCTTTTATGCGTCCTGGAGATCTGGCGCAGGATGATACTCAAGATTATCCCGTTTTTAGTTATGCGTTGTAGTATTTGCCATTTATCAATGACTTTTATAATTGTAAAAATATGGAGATTTTGAGATGAAGACATTTATACCTTACGGAAGGCAAAATATAAATAAGGTAGATATTGACGAGGTAGTGAAAGTCTTAAAATCAGATTGGATTATGCAAGGTCCTAAAGCTAAAGAGTTCGAGGATGCTTTAGCTGAATATTGTGGCAGTAAATATGCGGTAGTAGTTTCGTCTGGGACTGCAGCACTGCATCTGGCCTGTTTGGCTGTTGGCTTTAAAAAAAATGATGAAGCAATAACTACTCCGATTACATTCTCAGCCACGTCAAATTCTGTTATTTATGCTGGTGGAAAACCTGTGTTTGCAGACATAGATTATGAGACTCTCAATATAGATCTACAACAGATAATAAAGAAGATCAACGGAAAGACCAAAGCGATTTTGCCTGTTCATTTTGCGGGTTTACCTTGTGACATGATAGAAATAGCAAAGATTGCTAAGAAAAACAAATTGATTGTAATAGAGGACGCCTGCCAAGCCTTAGGTGCAGAATATAGACATCAGGGTAGATGGTACAAAGTGGGTAACGGTAAACATTCTGATATGACAACTTTTAGTTTTCATCCTGTAAAATCAATCACAACAGGAGAAGGTGGAGCAATCTTAACTAATAGGAAGGATTTATATGAAAAACTTCTTATGTTACGTAATCATGGTTTTACAAAGGATCACAAGAAGTTTGTTAATAATAAACCCTCAAATGGTCCATGGTATCACGAAATGCAATATTTAGGATATAATTATCGTTTAACAGATATTCAATCTGCTTTAGGAATAAGCCAGTTAAAGAGACTTGATATATTTACAAAACGAAGAGAAGGAATTGCTAATATTTATAATAAATCTTTTAAAGATTTGAAAGATTATGTTGATCTGCCTTTTGTACCTTCTTATGCAAAAACTAACTGGCATTTGTATGTTATTAAATTAAAAGCTGAGGATGGTATTGAGGTTAAGAGAAGGGATATTTTTAATTATTTAATTAAGAATAGGATTGGAGTGCAGGTTCACTATATCCCTGTATATTGGCATCCTTATTATAAGAAATTGGGTTATAAGAAGAAAACATGTCGTATGGCGGAAGATTGTTATAGTCGCATTTTCTCTCTTCCTTTACATCCATCTTTAAGAAAAGCGGATATACAAAGAGTAATAAATATTTTCACAGAATCTCTAAAGAAGTTATTGAGATAGAGTATATGTTAGAAGGGGATTGGAAAGCTGTAGTAATTGATCAAACTGGTATGAGTTCAATACATTATCTTGAGAAAATAGTAATGGTGTAGTAGGGGGAATTTAATTGGTATGTGGCAAATCGCTTAATGTACAACAGATTGATAAGTAAAGTAACTGCCAAAAGCAGTTAAAGCTGATTAAAAAGTTGAAGGATAAGAGAGGGTAATAATATGAAAGAAGTTCTTGTTACAGGAGGTGGAGGGTTCATAGGCAAGAAAGTGGCTCAGGAGCTGTTAAATAGGGGTATTCAAGTGAGACTATTTGATTTGGTAAAGTCAAATATTAAAGGAGTTAATTGTGATTATGTTGGAAGTATATTAGACCCTTATAAATTATCACATGTAATGAAGGGATGTAGTCATGTTATCCATTTGGCTGCAGCGTTGGGAGTAAATAGGACCGAGACTAACAGGTTGGAGTGCTTGTTAATTAATATTCAGGGTACTATTAATGTGTTAGAAACTTGTGTAAAAGAAAGAGTTGAAAAAATTATTTTTGCTTCTTCGTCTGAGGTTTATGGAGAACAGCCTGTTCAGCCGATTATAGAAGAAGCCCTTCTTAATCCTAAATCTAACTATGCGGCAAGTAAAATAGTAGGTGAGGAATTTATGAAAGCATATCTTGAGACGTATAAAATGAAATACAATATAGTGCGATTTTTTAATGTATACGGAGAGGATCAGAGAGATGAGTTTGTAGTGCCAAGATTTGTTAAGAATATTGTAAATGATAAACATCCTGATGTTTATGGAGAAGGAGATCAGATTAGAGGTTTTTGTTATGTAGAAGATGCTGCTAGAGGGATTGTAGATGTCCTTTCTTCTCCTGTGGAGTCAGAAATATTCAACATAGGAAACGACTCTGAGCCTATTTCAATGAAGGATCTAGCTAGTAAAATTATAAAGATATCCAATAAGAATTTAAAACCTCAGTTTGTGTCTTATAATGATTCAGATAGGGGTTCACATAGAGATATTATGCAAAGAATACCTTCTATCGAGAAAGCAAAGAAGGAACTTGGATATAGACCCAAGGTGTCTTTAGAAGAAGGTATTAAGAAAATGATTGGGTTTTATGAGGCAAAGAATAATTGTTAAACAGGTAAAGGATTGCATGTGATATTTAAGTTGTTGAGAGAGAATATACAGAAAAATGAACATTGTTGCAATCGTACAAGCCCGTATGGGATCAAATAGGCTTCCAGGTAAAGTGTTAAAGAAAATTTCAGGTAAGCCAATGTTATGGCATGTTATAGAACGGGTTAAACGATGCAAAGGTATTAACTCTATTATAGTTGCGACAACAAATAATAGAGAGGACTCCATAATAGCAAACCTGGCTGCCAAATGCCGGGTAAACATTTTTAAAGGTAGCGAGGATGATGTTCTTTCAAGATTTTACTGGGCGGCAAAACAGTATACAGCAGATATTATTGTACGGGTGACTGCAGATAGTCCTCTTATTGATCCTCATCGCATTGATGAAGCTATTAATTTACTAATAGACGATAATTGTGATTACATTAATCCTGATAGAAACTTTTCATTATTGCCTCGTGGAATCCGTGCGGAAGTGTTTCCTTTTAAGGCTTTAGAAAGAGCACATCAAGAGGCGCTAAGCCACAGTGATAGAGAACATGTTACTTCATTTATACAAAGAGAGAAGGCCTTGTTTAAATATGGATGGCTTAAAGGTCGGAATGAATTCCAGATACCTTCATTGAGATTTGTTGTTGACGAAGATGCAGATTTGCATTTTATCAGAAAGATTTATANTAAGCTTTATAAATATCCAGAGATAATAAGTCTTGATGATGTTTTTAGGTTGCTGGAAACANAAAANAATTTATTAGANATCAATAAACATGTAACACAGAAAAACCATTAGTTATGANTTGCAACAANATAGNNTCAAGTAGGAAAGGAAAAACAGTATTGATNAGGGNTGATGCGAGTAAAGATATAGGGTTTGGCCATCTAATACGCTGTTTTTGTTTGGGAGAGGAAATCTTAAGAAGAAAACATTNTGTATTNTTTGTAACTCGAANANATGATGGATTGTCGGAANGATTGTTAAAAAGNAAAGGCTTTAATTATAAAANACTTAANAATAATCTTACAAAANANCAGGAGATTGAAAGGATCAATTCTATTGCTGNAAAACATAAAACTTCAGTGATNGTATTTGATACTTACAGTCTTACTAACAATTANATTNTAAAAATAAAGAAACAAGGAATTCCAATTTGTCTTATAGATGACAGAAACTATCTTGTAAGGCCTGATGTTGAAGTTGTTACAAACGGTAATGGTTTCGCAAAAGAACTGGAGTATGTTTTGCAGAAAAAAACCAAATTATATTTGGGAGAGAAGTTCTTTTTGTTGGATAAATGTTTTATTGCTTCAAGAAATGAAGTTAAACGAGACAGAAAAAAAGCGGCAGGTGTATGCATGAGTAATATGGATTATGATTCTTTGCAACGAGTAGTAGGTTTTTTAAATTCATTTATCGATGAGGAAATAGATGTTGTTTTCACAGGAGCCCAGAAAGACTATATGGCACAGATGAAGAAAATCTACAGGGGTCATCAGAATATCTCGATTTATCATGATCTTAACACGGAAGATATTGCCCGATTGATGAAAGACTGTTGCCTGTTTTTTCTAAGTGGAGGGACAATGATGTATCAGGCAATAGCAGCAGGTTGTATTGTTTTTGCGATGCCTGTTCATAAACATCAGAGGCGTAATGTAAATGCCCTTGTTAAAAAAAAAGTTGTTCGCTCATTGGGAAAAGACCAGAAGATGCTTTTAGCACAAAAGAAGAAGTCAATAGAAAGGATTGTAAAGGATCCCGAACAGAGAAAACGTATTTTAGAAACAACAGCAGGTTTTGTGGATGGTAAAGGTCCGCAGAGAGTGGCAGATATAGTCTTAGGTTTTTGCTAATGAGATATTATGAATAAAAAGTTTCGAATAAGAAATCGGAATACCGGCAACGGAGCCCATGTTTTCGTTATTGCTGACATTGGTGCAAACCATAATGGAGATCTTTTGCAGGCAAAGAAGCTTATTAGATTGGCAGCCTCATGTGGAGTGGACGCTGTTAAATTTCAGTCTTACAGGGCTGATCATTTTATAAGTAAAAAGTATAACCCGGATGGATATAATTTGATAACGAAAAACCAAATACCACTTGAGTGGAATAAAATACTTAAAGATTATTGTGAGAAAAAAGGAGTTTTATTTATGACGACTCCATTTGATACTTCCATGGTTGATTATCTTGAGAAGCTAAAGGTGGCATGTTATAAGATAGCGTCCTGTGATATTACGTTTGTCAGACTTCTCCGTAGGGTTGCAGAGACAGGGAAACCGGTAATTCTTTCTACTGGGGGTTCATCAATGGATGAGATAAAAAATGCTATGCAGATTTTCCGGAAGGCCCGGAATAACAGGGTAGTGTTACTGCACGCTGTGGTTAATTATCCTTGTGATTATAAAGAAATAAATCTTCGTTTTATGCCTGAACTGGGTAAGAAGTTTTCAACGCTTTACGGTTTATCTGATCATTCTCCCGGTATTGAAGTTGGTATTGCCGCTGCAGTGCTGGGAGCGAAGGTAATTGAAAAACATTTTACTGAGGATAGAAGACAGAAAGGTCCGGACCATGCATGTTCCCTTGAACCTGAAGAAATGGAGTATTTAGTAAGGTCAATCAGGAATGTTGAAGAAAGCATGGGGAAATCTGTTAAAAAAATCAATCCTACAGAAATAACAAGAATGAAGAAAGCAAGGCGAGGTATTTATGCCGAAGGCAACATTAAAAAAGGTGATTTTATAACGGAAAATAACATCCTGGAATTAAGACCAAAAAGTAATGTTGGAGCCGGAGAGATAGATTGTATTGTTGGAGTTAAAGCAAAAAAAGATATAAAAAAAGGTGATAAGATACGCAAAGCTGATTTATTATTATGAATAAAATGACAAATGTACTAGTTTTAAATGTTGGAGCCCCTCCCGGCAGGAATGTTGCAAGGGCACTTATTGAGCGAAAGAATATAAAAGTTATTGTTGCTGATGCAGACCCTTTGGTACCGATACTATATAACACTTCCGAGATCAATGGTTCATATGTGTTGCCGAGAGCAGAGACTGCCGAATATATAAAGGCATTAAGCGCTATAGTAATAAAAGAGAAAATAAAAGTTATTATTCCTTGTATAGAAGATGAAATCCTGGCCTTGTCTAAGTATAAAGATTATTTCTCGAAGATGTCAGTTGCCGTGTTGTGTGCAGAGTATGAAAAAGTTATTAAAATTGTAGATAAGAAAATTATTACAGATATAGCCGCTAAAAAGGATATACCTGTACCAAGAACATATATCTTAAAAGATTTTGTTGGTGAAAAGATAAAAATGAGTTTTCCGCTGATTGTGAAGCCACGTATTGGTCATGGGGCGAAAGAGACTTTTATAGTAAAAGACAGGAAAAACTTTGAGTTTATGCATCATCAGCTTTCGGAGGATGCTAATAATTACATTATACAGCAGTATATACCTGGAGATGTAGGAAGTATATTCTTGTGCGGCTTGCTGTATGGCCGGGATGGTGGTATCAGGGCAGAGTTTATGTCCAGAAGTATAAAAACATTGTACAGTTTTGGTGGACCGGCTGTTAGTGGCGAGACAATTAAAGGGTTTAGTAGGCTAAAGGGCTATAGCAGGAAAATAATAGATGCGGTAGGAAACTGGCATGGGCCAGTTGGTATAGAATACAAAATATCTTCAGAAGATGGGACTCCTTATCTTCTTGATGCCAATCCTCGTTTTTGGGGTTATGGTTTGCTTGCAGTAAAAAGCGGCATTGATTTTCCATATATCTCGGTGATGGACGCTGTAGGACAGAGTTATAAAGCTATAAGCGAAGATAGTGATGAGCTCGTGCTGCTTAGAGAACATACAGATACGGTTATTCCAAAATCTGCTATAAAAAAACAATATGAAAATAAGACTATCCTTGTGTTTGAGATACATTCGAAAAGCAAGAAGAACTTTGAAAACATTAAAAAACTCAGGGAAGTAAAAGGCGTCGATAGGATTGTTATTACTGGGAAGCAAGAGGTCCTTAAACCATTTCTAAAATATTATAAAGATGAAAAACTATTCTGCTATACGAAGCAAGTCTTGGCTGAGTATGAAAATTTATATGAAATAGGGACATATAATCTCGCTGGAGTCTTAGTTTATCTAGAGGAGACAGAAAAAGATGTCAAAATAAATGTGATTAGACGGGAACTGAAGGCATTTCTAGAAAATGAGCGAAAAGTAGAACGAGTGAATAAGAATGAGTTTTTTATAGTTACAAAAAAGTATCTCAAAAGATGCGTGCAGAAAAATAGAAATATAGATGACGAACAGAGTTATTAATGATTTCAATAATAGATTTAGAGTAGTACGTCAGCGTAAGGTTGTTAACCATAAGAATATACAGTTCTGGCCTTTTCTGTGTGCAGATAGTGGTAGTAATAGGTTGATCCTGTCATGGTATCAATATTCTTCAGCGACCTCTCCTGAACAATCGGATATATATATTTCTCGTATGGAAAATCACGAAGAATGGAAGGATCCTTGCCGAATATCTGGTGGTATAAGTTACAACAATGCTCCTTGCGTTATAAAGCTTGAGGACGGAAGGATCGCAGTTTATTGGCATTCGTGGAGAAGTCCCGGTGTTTGCCCATTTGAAGGTGCCGGAGGTATGACTTATATCTGGGGGGCTTTATCCAAGGGAAAAAGTTTAGATCAATGGTTCGATCCTTTTCTCGTTTTCCCGGATGAAGAGAAACAGTTGTACCCATCTATTTGCAGAACTTTTTCTGGGGATTTTTATCTGGTATATTCAAAAGGATACGGAGAAGCTTTGGGTGCCGCACATTCTTTAGATGGAATAAATTGGGTTAGGGTAAAGGATATCAACGGATATAAAAGTATTAATAGGCCTGATATTGCAATCGATAAAGACGGGACAATACAGGTCGTCTTCTCTGCAGTAGAAGACAAAAGAAGAAAGGTGTTTCTGGTAAAGTCTGAAGATGCAATTAATTGGGAAGGGCAAGAACTCAATCTTGATGTCGAAGAAGATCTGGATAGACCAAAAATAAGTATTGATAGCTCTGGTTATTACTGGATTGCTTTGCAGACAGATCATTGGCAGCCACAAACATTTTCAAACACAGTGGAGTTGAGTGACAATAGGGCCATTTTCAGGATTGAATCTGACAAAACTGCGGGAAATTATAACTGGACTATTAATGCAATCCAAATGGAAAATCTAGAGAGTGGAAGTCAAGAAAATTACAGATTTTGCAGAAATGAGATAGCGGGTATCAAAGGTTATGTGTCTGTTACTCCTGATTGTATTTATTCGAGAGATAAAGGTTTTGGATTATCGCGGAGCGTAGTTTCAATGAAAAGGATGATGGGAGATGAAATAACTTCAAGTTTTATATATGGGGATAAACCGTGTGAATTTATAGTGAATATCCAGCCAGGAACTTATAAGACTACCATTACAATATCACCGTGGCTATCAGGCAAGATGGGTACACATATATCAGTAAATGGGACCGGTATCATTCAAGGCACAAAGATGGAGAGTTATATTATAGTTGGGAGCCTTGCTCCTAAAGCACGAAAATGGGAGTTTTCTAAAATGGACAATGGTATGGATCTTGAGAGAACTCGTCCTTCAAGAATAATCGACTGGAGAGACAACAGGCGTTTAATGACATGGTGCTATTTCTCTGAATTAGAACAAGGCTTAGCATTAGGTGATATCGCTACTGTTTAATGAATATAGATAGGATCAGTATATATTTAACTTCTGTACCCCTCAAACAACCATACGAGCTATCATTCAGTACAGTAAGTAACCTGGAATCTATATTTGTAAAAATTGTAGCAGGTGATAAAGTCGGATGGGGAGAATCTACACCGCTTCCTGGTTATACATCAGATTCAAAGTCTTCTGTATACAGTAATGCTGAAATCTTATCCCGTGAAATTGTAGGTAAAAACCTGGAAGAGGCAAAAAGGATTATTGGGTTTAAAGATGGGTTTTCTAGATCAGCACCTATGCTTGCCATTGAAATGCTATCGGGAGAAATTACATGGACTGGGCAGACTAAAAAAGTTCCCCTGGTATTTCTCATTAAAGCAAAGAGCAGGGACGCAATAAGAGATGAAGTTGTGATGGCATTTGAGAATGGGAATCATGTCTTAAAGTGCAAAATAGGCGGGAATGTTGCAGATGATCTAGAGAGAGCCAGTCACATTCTTTATGCTCTTCCCGATGGTGTTAAAGTCAGGTTTGATGCTAATCAGGGATATAGTTTTACTGATGCTGTAAAATTTGTAGAAGGTTTGCGTAATAGTAAAAAGGTTGAATTGATAGAGCAACCATTAAAAGTGCATGAATGGAGCGGTGCCCGGAAGCTATCACAACTTACGGATATCCCTATAATGCTGGATGAGTCAATACTGACAGAGGAAGATATAATAAAGGCTGTAGAAGCAGAATGTTTTAGTTATATAAAGCTTAAACTGTTTAAGTGCGGTAGTTATAAGAAAACAGAGAAATTAATAAGATTGGCTTTGGAAAATAAATTGAAAGTAATAATAGGAAATGGTGTTTCTACTGCGCTTGGATGTTTTTTAGAGTCTAAATTGTGGGATAAAACATCTGAGCTAAAATTAGCAGGGGAGATGAATGGCTATCTCAAGGTTGATATGCCGATAATTAATGACATAACAGAAGATAGAGGGATGGCAATATACAAAGATCAGAATATAGCTGATCTTATTAATGAATCTGTGTTGGCGAAATATACTGTCAGCAAGAAGGAACTATACATATGAAAAAGGGCAATAATTTATTATTGGGAATAAGTACCAGTACAAGAGCGAAGCTTTCTACTCAAGGTTACCTGGAGGCGTTGAACAGGATGTCTGATTATCAAACGATGTACGAACTTATATATGAACTTGGGAGTGAGAAAAAAATAAGCAACACGGAGGGTCTTTTACTGGCTTCGCTTTTTGGGGCTAGATCAAAAGATATAGATATTGATGTGATAAATTTAAAAGATGTTTTCAGGTCTACAAAGATTTCAAAGCAGGAACTTACAAAAAAATTAGATCGCTGTTCAGGAATTATCCTTGGAACACCGGTGTATTTCGGGGACAGGTCTTCCTGGTTTGAGAAGCTTATCGAGCATATCAGAACTAATAAGATTGATACCAAAAACAAAATATTTGGAATGGTAACAGCTGGTGCAAAAAGGAACGGGGGGCAGGAGACAACGTTAGTATTTGGACTCCTCGATGCTCTCAATTTAGGATTTAATGTTGTCGGTAATGGACCTCCTACTTCTCAATTTGGCGGTACCGGATGGGCGGGAGACATTGGGAAAATCCAGGACGATAATTTTGGTATAGATACATCAATGGGGGTAGGGAAGAGAGTAAAAAGATATTTTGAAATAATATCTTCCAAAGCAGCATCCAAAAAGAAATTGACAATAGGCATTCTGTATTCCGGATTTAATAAAAAAGGTAACATGCGAATTCAGGATTTGATATTGAATGTTCAAAAGAGTGGAGTAGAAACCAAATTGATAGACATAGATAGACTGAAGATAAAGCCATGTTTAGCTTGTGCAAAATGTCCTCATACACTGGAAACTGATTACGGATGTATTATCAAGGATGATATGTCAGAGATAAGAGAACTGTTTGGAGGTATCAATGGATTGATACTTATATCACGCAAAGGTAATGATAAGATCGGGAAATACCAGCTGTTTCTTGAGCGTACACGGTTCATAAGAAGAAGCAATTTTATTCTGAGTGATATCCCGTTTGGGGTATATAGCATTGAGGACAAACTCACTGGTAGTCAACTTTCTACAAGAATATTTATGTCATTTCTCAGGCATAATGTGTTTGTAGTAAGTCCATTGGTGCAGTCAATATATGATGGCAGCAATACCGTACACATTGGTCACATTGATGAATTATGTTGCAATCTAATTAAAATCGCATCGAAGACAAAGAGTGAGATAAGTAAATCTAAGAGTCGCTATACTTATAAATCTATAGGGTACGGGAATACCTGAATAAACTTGATAGTTGATGCCGCTTAAGATGTACAGATCCTGATTTTATATGGAATGGCTATAGATGTTATAGCTATTTCTTCGCAAGAATATAATTGTGTAAAAGCCTCACATGCGAATTGCATTAATTGAAGAAGGTATAAAAATTAAGTCGTCTGAATTTGATAAGGTTATCAGTTTTTCGGAAGACAGTTATGTAAATGTGAGCGATTACCTTGATTTGAATGATTTCAATGAAATTTATGATACGGTTTATTCTAATTTATATTTATGGATAGACCGGCAAAGCAATAAGAAAAGCTTCGTTTATTTAGGTACAGACATTTTAAAGGCATATGGCAAAGAGCTGTTTGATTTTCTAATGAATGTATGCCAGAAAGAATATGTCGTACGTAAAGTAATAGAAAGAGAATCTCCTGCAGAATTATGGATAATTAAGAATGATAGAGGTGATGGTATAAGACATCCAAACCTGGATTTCTTTATTTCAGATTTTATCCCGTCCGGAATATCTTTAAAGTATTTTGAACAAAATCAGAAAGAGAATCTAGGGGCCGTTAGTCTTAGGGGAGGGCAATCCCACTTGTTAAGGATATCAGACTTAGCAAGAAATTTGCTAAATAATTTACGCCGAAGTGGAAAGAGTAATATTCTTATTTTCTCTGATCTAAATAAAATACCTGTTCTTCTCGAAAGTCTTAACGGCAGAGATGTAATATTCTTAAGAGAGAAAATACCCTTACGCCTTATGCCATATTTAATGAAAAAGGGCGTAAATTTAAAGTTGCTTTCGGACTTTAGAGTTTCAGTCGACCAGAAAGAGAATATAGGAGTGCAGGTAAATAATTTTACAGACAGATTAAATAGCTCTACAGAAAGAATAATCATTGGCTCAGGTGATTTTACTCCATATATAAAAAAGTATTTAACGTCTGTTTGGAGAAAAGAATTACGGCATAGTCTGGAATCTATTCTACAAGCGCACATATTGTTTAAAAAATATAGGATAAGCTCTTTGCTGGTTGATGAGGACAGGAGCAAACTTAACAATTTGCTGGTTCAGGTTGCTAGTCAATATAAATGCAAATCATACGTAAATGGCCATGGAGATCCATTTCACAAAATAGGAGTCTTACCTTTGTCTGCTGATTACATGTTTGTGTGGGGCAAGGCGCAAAAGGAACTACTGAATGAGTGGGGCTTAGAAGAAGGTAAGATTCTCATCACTGGATGCTCGAAGTATGATAAGTATTTGCACACTTCCTCTGCATTAATAAAAAAAACAATCTGTAGCGATTTAAAACTCTCATTATCCAAACCGATTGTTCTAATTGCTACCTGTCCATTAAAAACAGGAAGAAACATATGGAAGCATATTGCCTGGAGCAAGCTGGAAGAAATCTTGACTGCAGTAGATAAAATTATGGGTGTTCAAACAATAATCAAATTGCATCCTGGGGATAATATCGAACTGCAGGTGCATAAATTACTCAATAGGTTAAATTTAAACAAGATAAGGGTTATAAAGGACTATGATTCTTTGTCCCTTGCAAAGGGTGTAGATATATTAATTACCTATAGATCTACATTTGCCATAGACGGCCTGGCGTATCAAAAGCCAGTTATTCTCACCGATGAATATACAATGGATAAGTATGAAACTGTGAACATATTTTATGACGGCACTACGCAAGATAAACTTGCTGATGTGTTGGATAGCATACTTAATGGATTAGCCAGAAGGCACATTGAGCGCTGGAGGGCAGCTGCTAATTATTGTCTTAATGGTATGGATAAAGTAGCATCTAAAGACATTGCCTCGATCTTGACAGTTCCTTCGGCAATGGATAATTAATAGGCTGGGCAGTTGTGAAAAATAAAGAACATTCAAAAACAGGCAGATGGGCTTTTTAAGTCAACTGGAGAGGAATGTTACGTGGAGTCTGTTAAACCTTGTAGCAAGGTTCTATCTGCGCAAACCGGAGCTGACACACCTTCTTCACATCAAATACCCAACGTTCAGGCAGATATTTTACGGTATTGCCAACGAATTATTTTATGTTATTGGTGTTACTTATGGTGCAAAACTGAATGCCTACAACATAGAGATAACAAATGCCTGTAACCTGCGCTGTAAAATGTGTCCAGTTAATCGTGGAATGAGGAGAAAAACACAATATATGGATTTTTCCTTATTCAAAGAGATAGTAGATAAGAATCCCGGCGTAGAATTTGTACTCCCGTTTCAATGGGGTGAACCGCTCATGCATAAGGATTTTTTTAAGATGGTTAAATATGCTACTTCTAAAGGTGTCCGTGTCATGTTTACCACCAATGGCACCCTGTTAAATGATGAAATCTGCAGAAAGGTTGTCGAGAGTGGTGCAGAGCGTATTACAATTTCCATTGACGGTATTGGTGA
>NYYU01000016.1 GCA_002685955.1 Parcubacteria group bacterium
CTGATTTTTTGTTTCTTAATGCCAGAGACACACTTCTCGTATTCTTCGTCTATCGCTTCATTACCATCAGGAAGCACAAATCGCTCGAAGTGATCACAAAGCATGCCTTCTTGAACCCAACACCTTCCTGCATTCTTATATTCAAACTCATATGGATACTGATATATAACAGCGGTTTGAGACTCTCTTTTTAATCTACCACGATTAACATCACCACCAATACATTTACCTACTAAGCTGCCGTAGCATTCATCTGATAAAAAGTAACGACAGCTCTCTTCTGTTACATTTAATAGTGTTAGTCTTTTCATCATTTTTCCCTCATTTTGTGTGAAATTTGAAGTATCACTATTGGTATCATGCACAAATTAAGGATAAAGTCACGCACCACCGATGTCGTGCAGCTTTGGTCTTTTTAAGTGATATAGATGATGATCTTTAGGAAAGAAAAAACCTGTTTCGGTCAACTTCGGTGTAAATTGGTTTGGTTAGATTTGTTGATATGACTGATGATTATGTTACTAATTTGTAGGCAACGTTTTTCTTGTTTTCCTGTTTAGGCTCTATTACACGACTCTTAATCTCAATATGGTTTTTCGTCAAGCCTTCCTCAAGCTTTGTATTTAGTTTGCTCATTGTAGTAGGTACAGCTTCTTTGTAATTTGGGATTTCATCACCCCAGCACTTTTCAAGAGTTTCATTTTTGACATACTTTCCAGACCTTTTATATAAACTTTTAAAAAGCTTAAATTGCAGAGCAGGTAGTTTTACAATATGTTGACCATTACAAAAAATATCTCTTGTATCCTTAATGTTCCAGACATAAAGGATTGCTTCCACTTTATTACCTTTAACATTTTTTTTATTCAAGCTCAACAATATCTCTCTATCCTGCACTCTTCCTGCAGCTTCAAAACTCATGCTTGGATGATATTCAAAGAACATGGTACAGTCACTACGGTCAGTTTCTACTATTACATCATATAGTTTTCCATAATCATCTTGATCGGCTTGAACCCAAAACTCATGGAAACAACCACAGAAATTGTCTGCAAAATGTATACGTGCATTGCGAGGATTATTAAGCATAAAATCTCTGGTATGAGGATCAACTGTTCTGTTTTTCATATCACAATATACAGGATTATAATCTTCATCAACTCCAATCATAGGTGGCTCACCACAATCTAATTGCGGAATTACCATAAAAAAATGACAATCTATACAAGTACGCTTAGGTTTATCCTTTTCTGAATTTGCCATTAATTCTCTCCTGTAATATTCTTATGAATAATGATGCTTAAGTTTCCTCTTGATTTCAGTAAGTACCTGAGTATTATAAACCTCAGAAGTAATACAATCTACAAGTTTTCATACCACATAAAATATTGCTAATCAGGCAGAGAAATTGTATTCATAAACAAAAGAGAAATAATGAGAACAGTAATTGCTTCCATATCACTTATACTTCTGTTCGTTCTTACTGGCTGTGCAACTACGGTTCCGGTTTCCTCTATGTCTGATTGGCAACTAAAGAGTGAATATGATAAATTGTAATTAGAACAAATCCAATTGGAAAGGGAAATGTTGTATGGAGAACGTATATATAATACAAGAACAAGTGGTAGATATACAATCAATCAACCAACAATCGGAGGTTCTGCCAGCGGTTTAGCCAGCGGTTTTGCAAGAGGATTAGGAAATTACTCCACCACGGTTGTAAGTAACCCTGCAATAACCAAACTGAATAAAGCTGAAAATAGGATGCGAGAGATTCAATCTGAAGTACTAAGAAGGCAACAAATGCAATATCGGACTGCAACACCACCGCAATCTTGCACATCAAGCTCCTGGAGTGAGCCAGTCTATTCAACAAGCCACTCTCGCACATTCCACAGTTCTGGATGTAGTAAATTAAAATCCAAAGAAGGTGATTTAATTAAATTTTCATCCAGTGAGAAGGCAAGAAAAAATGGAGGGAAGCCTTGTTCTAGATGCAATCCTTGATTCTGTATGGCAAGTAGCAGATGACCTCCTTAGAGAGACTTTCAAACAGCACGAATACGGTGATGTAATTTTGTCTTTTGTAGCCTTGAGGAGATTAGATTGCGTAGCAGAAGATTGTAAGGATGAGATTAGACGTTGAGAGCGTATTCCAAGCTACCGACACAACCGTTTCCAGTGAGGAAAGACGTAAGTTTAGGTAAGATCAGAAAAATCTAAACTCCGTGTTTGATAGAAGAGACTTGGCTGAACTTGTGAATTTTTACAAACCACTCAGAACGATATCATGTAATTAGATGTCTTGTTATGATTGGCTGTAGTAGTAAGTTTCTTTGATTAAAGGAGGAACGCTTTGACCAAGACGGGTGTCTAAGTCGTTACATAACTTCAGACGAAAGGAACAATGCTTGGGTTGATATTCAAAAGAACTCTACCATCGACAGACTTGCTGCAGATTTTGTGAACCATCAAAAGATTGAGCAAATATTCTGTCCCAAAAACAAGTGATTCTGGTACACCTAAAATCGTAATTCTGGACAGTTGATTATACAGCACTTACAACTCCTGAGATTATAGGGTTTCTGGTACACTAACATCAACCCCTTTCCAATGCTCGCTGTACAGTGCCTTTTGACAAATTCAGTGCAGTTGCAATCTGTCTAATTGATTTATTCTGCTTCCTATACTCAATCACCTTATCAGTATCAATCTTACTCTTAGGCCGCCCCAGTCGCTTCCCATTCTCTTTTGCCTTCCTGAGTCCACCCTTAACACGTTCAGCTATGATATCCCTCTCTAGCTTGCTCATNGCNNNTATAATCGTGAATATGGCCTCTCCAAGTGGNCTGGACGTGTCTATGTTCTCCTGATACGATATGAAGTCTATGCCTAANTTNCTGAANTCATACAGGGCATTAACCAAATGTTTAGTTGATCTGGCAAATCTATCGAACCGCCAAACAAGGATAACATCAAACTTACGCTTCTTGGCATCGCCCATCAACTCATTGAGTGCTGGCCTTGCTTCCTTTGTACCGGATACACCACTATCCTCGTAGATCTTGAAGACATTAAGCCCACGTTCCCTAGAGTATCGTTCAAGATCGTTCAGCTGCATATCAACAGACTGGTCTTTAGTGCTGACACGTACATAGATAGCTACTCTCTTTCCCATTATCCTACCTCCTTTCTATATGTATAGCCATACGCTATACAGAATAAGTAAAAAAATATCAGGTTTTAATACTAACCTCTTTGGAATAAGCCAGTAGCCTGACAAAAGCAGTCCAGCCATCACAGCCCTTGGACTTGGCAAGAGCTATTAGCCTTCTCTTTTCAGAGTTACTGACCCTAGCTATGATTTGTTCTTCTTTTACCTTCCCATCATCGTTCTCCATAGTATTCAGTATAGCACATTGCTATACGTTGTCAAGCGGTAAATACAGACCTTGAATAGTAAACTAGATTGGCTTTAGACCTCTCGATATTTTACTGGGAAGAGAGCATATATGGCAAACACGGTATCACTTGAGAGAGCGAACCGGAAGAACATAAAGACCACCGTGATAGACGCAACGCACACCTCCATCCGTAAAACTCACACTCCACACAAGTTCAGAGTCTTTTCCCTTGTCACCCGTCCACACATATTCTGGAGGATTATAAAAAATAGAGTCTATGAATAGTAATACATTTTTTTTACTCGATTCCAGTAGCGAAGTGGCTTCTTCAACAGTAGGTATACGCCAGTCATCATAGCCTGCATACTTTTGCAGATTCAAATCAATTACCCACTGCATTGCTTCATCCCATGTCTGATAATAGGAATCAGAACCTGCCCTGTGCCACATCAGACCCGTTGCGCTATCCATGACCACTTCGTCTCCGCCTATAGATGCCTTTGTATACTTATGGGGAATAGTACTGTAGCCATAGAATCCATAATCACTTTGTTTACGAATAGATTTATTCGACATCGACTGTACCTGAGATATTGACGTGTCTCTGTAGGATGAACGGAGCTTTACGGAAGGTGCAGTACTATCTAAACGACTTGTTTCTGAATTGTTATTATTAAATTCGTCTCTCTTCTTTTTTAAATAGTTATTATCAAAATCTGTGATAGCTGTTTCGCAGAGAGTACGTAAATCGTTTGGCCCTATATACAAACTACTGTATTGCATTGAGTATTTGCCAATCGTGGGGAGAGATAATAGTGTATCTGCGAATATAAATTGGTAGCTTTCTAATAATTCTTGTTGTTGCTTTGTTTTAGGTAAATTGCTGATTTTTGTTACTATATCGAACATTTTGTCTCGTACCGCATATAAACCTTCAACATCCTGCCTTTCGCAGTAAACAACTGAAAATGCAAAACCTGTTAATTTACCTGATACCGTAATGACTTTGTTTATATTACACCATAATAGACAATCCTCCCCTGAGCCAACAACGGTAACGTCTCCAAGGCTTCTGAGTTCTCTACCTAAGTAACTTTCAGTGTCTTGCTTTATGTCCTTATCACCAAGAATAAAAAGTTTTACCTTAAAGTCAGATTTTGTTTCTTGTGCAAATGATACGTAGGTACAGAGTAGTAAGATTATTGCTGTGTAGGTAATGATGCGTATATAGTTCATTTCCTTAATTCTCTCCTCCTAATAAGGCTATTGATAATGTCTAAAAATGTATTTTCTCTCATAGGATATGCATTCATTTTGATTGCCCGTAATATGTAACTGATTTCAATCCAATTAACATATGCTCAACATAGTCATATTCTTTTTCCGTTACATCCATTTGCGCCACTACTTCTTTCATCCCCGGTTGTATTATGCGAATATATCCCGATCCATTGATTGCAAGAAATGTAATATAAGCACCACTTGATATAGACACAAGCTCAACATTCTCTCTGGTTGCCCAGTAATATTTATCGCCAATCATTGTAATTGTACATTTGTACTCAATTGATTTTGCATTTGCTATCTTTTCTGGAATTCGAGACGATCCGCCTTCAGAAATCTTAATGGTCGGTATTCCAGTAAATACGACTTCTTCTTTTGCGAATGCCGAGGATGCTAAAAGTAACAAAACGGCAAATCCCAATATATTTATTTTCATGCGATTCCCCCTTCAAAATAAACATTCATAAGAATCTGGCTAATGAGTACCCATAAATATAATAAGACAAAAGCTAATGGCAAATGCTTAAAGAGTGTTTTCATAAATAAACCGCCTTCGGTTTATTCCAAAATCTTACAAGTACCATGATACTGAGATGGCTGAGCTTGACGTGCAAACGCTGTGTGTCGTGAATTAACAGCGATAATGTCTTTCGTGTCTTTTGCATAAGCAGAAAAAATTGTTGTAATGCTTAAATTTCCAAAAGCCCTCATCCCAATAAACGTTAACCCACAATCTGTTACAAATACCGTGGTTTCACTGACTGAATCACTACCATCATCTTCATAAGCCACTACTCGTGCTGTTCCAGCTTCTAAATCAATAGACTCAAAAATAAATGTTGCATTAAAGCGGTCTTTCTTGACCTTAACGCTTGATTGCTGCCAATCGGCATAAGCACCAGCACCAAATTCACACTTAAGAGTCTTTGCACTCATAAGCTTCTCAAGGAGTTCGTCACCTCCAAATGTAGGAGTTGACATTAAGACGGACAGGAATAATAGCAAAAGTATTTTCTTCATGCGTGAACCTCCTTATAATAACCATAAATATTGTCATTCGCACAAACCCGTAACTATTCCAGCACCACTCATAGACATGGAAACGAAAGGTTTGGTATCTCCGTCACGAAATTCTTGTATTTCTAAAACTTGAACACCAGCAGTACTTTCTGAATCCTCGTCTCCAGATGACAACGGCTTGTTGACTGCATCAAAATAGGCTATAGATTTAAAAGAATATTCCTTATCCCCAACGTTTATCACTTTTGTTGAATTTGCCATTAGAGTAGGAATAACCTCTCCAATAATCTCCCCTGTAACACGTGAGACTGAAAATTGACTGCCTACCAAATTCTTTTCAAAAACTGAAGCTTTTAAAGAACCGTCATCTTCAAGGTTATATACATGAGTTACTTTGCAGGTATAAGACAGCTCACCGGCAAAAGAATCAAAGGATATACTAATCATAATAAAGAATACTGTCATAGCTCTAGCTATCATTTAATTCCCTCCTCTGGATAATTTTAATTACCTCACAACACGGTAGAATGATGGTGTAACATTACTTTTGTAAGAATATACAACATTTCTTAATTATCCTGTTTAAAACCCCTGCGTATCCACCCTATAGTCCATCCTGCAATATAAACAAATCCAATAGGTATAAGCCAGAACTTGAAAGCCAACAAATTTAGCGAATGTCCATCCATAACATCTGAGATTGCAATGTATATCATTAATGCTGTCCACACACCAGCAAAAGCAATAAATGCCCGATTCCACCCACTAAGCGAATTTTGCCGTTTCTTATCAGGACTCACTTTTGCTCCCTTTGTCCGTTTCTTGTAATACTCCGTTATCCAATACGCAACGACAGATATGGTTGAAACAAGGAATATAAATTCACAGAATCCTTGCACTGTTTTATAACGTGGTTTCATGCCACCGCCAAAATACTCTGACAAGAACCATAAAATCACACTAAAAATCAAGAATAATACATATACGAGGATGGTTCTTTTACAAAAGAACTTCCTGTCAAAA
>NYYU01000017.1 GCA_002685955.1 Parcubacteria group bacterium
AATTTATTATTTTATTTCTATATTTTGAAATTTTTGGTTTTTCGCAAATTAAATTAATATCCAGGTTGTTGATATAAAAATTATTATCCTTAAGTATCGAAATTACAGGAACAAGCATTTTTAGAGATCTAATATTTTTAAACTTATTTTTGCTGCTTGGATATAAAGAGCCGATATCTTTTTTTCTTAGAGCTCCAAGAAGTGCATCAATGATAGAATGAAGTATAACATCTCCATCTGAATGACCTTTTAAACCTGAATGATATGGAATTTTGATACCACCAAGATATAATTTCTTATTTTTAATTAACCTATGAATATCAAATCCTATACCATAAAACGTTTTCATAGGAGATTTATGTAGATCAGATTGTTTTGTTATTTTTATATTTGTTTCTTCACCTTTGATAAATTTTATCTTTTTATTATTGTTTAAAAATAAAGTTGCCTCATCAGTTACAAGATTATTATTATTTTTTGATAAATTATATAAAGTTTTAAATTCAAAACATTGAGGGGTTTGAGTTAATAAAACTTTTTCTCTTCTTAAATTAATTACCTTATTTCTATAATTATATTTAGTAGAATTATCAGTATTAATATATGGAACTACTGCTTTGTTTTTTTTTAAGTGTTTTTTTAAATTTTTTAATAGATTTATAGAAAAATTAGGTCTTGCTGCATCATGTATAAAAACATATTTAAATTTTTTATTTTTAATATATTCAAGTGCTTTTTGAGATGATTGATATCTTTCTTTTCCACCTTTTATAATTTTAACTTTTTTGTTTTTTAGTTTGATTTTATTATTAGTAACAAGCACTATATTTTTGAACAAATTTGATTTTATAGCTTTATCAATTGAATGCATGAATAAAGGTATATTTTTATAATTTGTGAACTGTTTTAGAGTATTTGATTTAAATCTCTTACTTTTACCGGCTGCTAATAGTATAAAACAATTACTCATGTATTTATTTTCAATATTTTTAATGTATTTTTAAATTATGTTAGCTATGTTAAAAAGAAATTTTTTCATAATTACAATTTTTATTGTTACACTTTCTTTAGCTTTTATTACATTTTTAACATTTATAGGTAAAAGCTTTATTGAATTAAATGATAATAATTTACAAAATCTATTAATATTTAATTTCGTTTTATTAATATTTTTTTTTATATTAATTTTTATAGATATTAGAAATTCTATAAAAAATAATATAAATGTAAGAGGATCAGTAGCAAATAGAAAATATATAATTTCTTTTGCGTTATTTACACTTATTCCATCTTTGTTAATTGCTATATTTTCTTTATTTATTTTTTCTTTTGCACTTGAAAAATATTTTGATCAAAAAATTACCATGGCAGTTAATAATTCCTATGAAATTGCAAAAAATTATCTAGATGAAAAAAGAAATAAAATTGAATCAGAAATAATACTTATTGCTTTTGATTTAAATAAATATTCAAGACTTATGAATTCAAACCCAAAAAAATTTCAATCTATTCTTAATACCCAAAGAGTAATTCGTGATATTGACCAATTGCATTTGATTGATGGCAAAGGAAATTTAATTCAATCAGCCAGCAACTCTTTTTATAAAAGAATTGAGGATAGAGCTATAAAAATGGTTTTAAATGATGAAAGACCTTTAAAAATTATTAATACATTTGAAAATAAATCTGCAGCAGTAATTAAACTAACTAATTATGAGAACATTTATTTATATGTGGTAAAATTTATTGATAAAAATATATCTCAATATTTAATTAAATCTGAAGAAGCAGTTAACTTTTACTATACTGTTGAAAATCAAGGCCTTGGAATAAGAATTTCTTTTGTACTAATATATATATCTTTAGTAACTTTACTGCTGTTTCTTTCAATTACAATAGCCATAAGATTTTCATCAAGATTTTTTATTTCAATCAATAACCTTATTACAGCTTCAGTCAGTATTGGAAAAGGAAACTTGGATACAAAGGTTCCTGAAGTTAAAGCTGATAAAGAAATGGAATTATTAAATAAAAACTTTAATCTCATGATTGATAAACTTAAAAATCAACAAAAAAAATTACTAACTTCTGAAAGACATGAAGCTTGGGAAAATGTAGCAAGAAAATTAGCTCATGAAATTAAAAACCCATTAACACCTATACAACTTACTATAGATAATCTTAAATCTAAATATTTAGAAAATATTGATGAGTCTAAAAAAAATAAATATCAAGAAAATCTTAAAACTATTCAAAAACAAATTAAGCAAATAGAGAATCTTGTTAATGAATTTTCTGATTTTGCAAGAATGCCAAAACCATTAATAAAAAAAAATAATCTTTATGAAGTAATTAGTGGAAATATTAATTTATTAAATAAAATTGATCCTAATATAAAAATAAAACTTATTAATCACTTATCTAAAAATAGTTATGTAAATTTTGACTACGAACAATTTAATAGATTATTTTTTAATTTAATTAAAAATTCTATAGAAAGCATTCATGAAAAGTCGCAAAAAGGCTATAAAATAGATAAAAATATAGATATAGAAATACGAGGTAGAAGAGACTATATAATAATCAACTTATTGGATTCTGGAATAGGATTTAAAAATAAAAAAACTAAAGATTTAATTAAACCATATTTTACAACAAAAGAGAAAGGTACAGGTTTAGGTTTATCTATAGTGGATAAAATTATTAGTGATCACAATGGATCTATAAATTTTATAAATCAAAAAAATGGAGCTAAAATTCAGATAATTATTCCAAATAAATAATTTAACATATGTCAGCAGAAATATTAATAGTAGATGATAATTCAGACATAAGATTGATACTAGATGAATTAATTAATGAGTCTGGTTACAAAACTAGATTGGCAGCTAATTTCAATCAAGCGTTAGCTGAAATAGATAATAAACTCCCAGATGTTGCAATAATTGATGTGAAATTAGATAAAGGCGACAACGATGGAATTCAACTATTAGATCATATAAAAAAGAAAAATACAGATATTCCAGTTATAATGATCTCAGGTCATGCTAATATTGAAATGGCAGTCAATTCGCTTAAATCTGGTGCATTTGAATTTATCCAAAAACCTTTTGATAAAGAAAGATTACTTAATTTTGTAAATAGAGCTGTAGAAAATTTTAATTTAAAAAATGAAAATAAAAATTTAAATAGTAAATTATTTCATTCGTTTGAATTGATAGGAAAAAGCACGAATATAACTTCAATCAGAGATCAAATACAAAAGCTATCGCAATCAGAAAGTAGAGTGTTTATTAGTGGACCAACTGGCTCTGGAAAAGAATTAATTTCTAGAAAGATCTTCAAAAACTCAAAAAGAAAAAATAGCCCTTTTATAATTATTAACGGAGCACTATTAGATGCTAAAAAATATGAATTAGAGTTATTTGGCGAAGAAAAAGTAGATGGATATATAACTTATGGAGCTTTAGAAAAAGCATCCGGAGGAGTTTTACTTATTGATGAAGTAACAGAAATACCTCTTGAAACTCAATCAAAAATATTAAGAGTAATAATTGATCAAAGGTTTAAACGTTTAAATGGCAATCACGATATTAAAGTAGATGTACGAATAATATGTTGTAATAGCAAAGATATGATTAAAGAGATAAAAAATGGAAATTTTAGAGAAGACCTTTATCACCGATTAAATGTTTTTAATATTAAAATTGAACCTTTAAACAAAAGGGTGGAAGATATTCCTTTGTTAATTGATTATTTTATTGAAAATATTTGCAAAACATACAATTACAAATCATTTTCAATAAATGATAATAATTATTTATTAAATTATAGTTGGCCAGGCAATGTAAGAGAGCTCAGAAATTTAATTGAAAGAATTGCTATTTTATCTCCAGGTGAGAATAGCGAAAAAATTATAAATATAATTAAAGAATCTTTATCAAAATCTGTTGAGGATAATTTTTCAGTTACTGATACACTTTCAATACCACTTAGAGAGGCTAGAGAAACTTTTGAAAGAGAATATTTAGTTTCGCAATTAAAAAAATTTGGAGGAAACATCTCAAAAACCGCAAAATTTGTAGGAATGGAAAGATCAGCTTTACATAGAAAATTAAGGATTTTAGGAGTCAAAGATTTAAATTAATGAATATTATTATTTGTGGAGCCGGAAGAGTCGGGTTCACTATTGCAAAACTTTTAAGTGAACAAAACCACTCTATTACTATTATAGATCAATCTAGTGAAGATATTCAAAAGATCAATGAATCATTAGATATTAAAGCTATTGTTGGAAAGGCTACATCACCATCTGTTCTTGATAAAGCTAATACAAATAATGCGGATATGATAATTGCCGTAACAAGAAATGATGAAATTAATATGTTAATATGTCAAATAGCGTATTCAATTTTTAAAGTCCCAAAAAAAATAGCTAGAATAAGATCTCAAGAATATCTTGACCCTAAATTTTCAAGTTTATTTAATAAAGAAAATTTACCTATTGATTATGTAATATCTCCTGAAATCGAAATAGCAAAATCAATTCAAAGAAAACTAGAAGCTCCTGGAGCTTTAGATAATGTTCCTTTTGCTGACAATAAAATTAGATTATTAGAAATCTTAATTGATGAAAAATGTGCAATATATGGAATTAAATTAAATGATTTAACTAAAAAATTTCCAAAACTAAATGCATATATTCTAGGAGTGGTTAGAGATGATAAATTTCTAATTTTAAAAAAAAATGATTCCCTTAAACACAATGATAAAGCTTATGTAATGGTTAATTCAAACAAAACACAAGAAACTTTAAAAGTATTTGGTCACAATGAAAAAATTTCTAATAAAATTCTTATTATTGGAGGTGGCAATATAGGTTTTAATCTGGCAAGAAATATCGAACAATCATTTGAAGACGCTAGAGTAAAAATAATTGAAAAAGATAAAAATAGAGCAGAATTAATTGCAAATGAATTAAATAATTCAATAGTTATAAACGGTGATGGATTGGATGAAGATGTTTTAAATGAAGCTAATTTAGAGGATGTTGAAACAGTACTGGCTCTAACCAATGATGACGAAAATAATTTAATGGTTAGTATTTTGATAGAAAAATTCTCTAAAGACAAAAGAACTATGGCCTTAATAAACAAACCAAACTATTCATTGTTACAATCATCGCTTAATATTGACGACTTAATTGACCCAAGAATGAACACTGTTTCAAGTATCTTAAAACATGTCCACAAAGGCACTATTGAAAATGCCTATACTATTTTAAACGGCGAATATGAAGTTATAGAAGCTGAAATAATTGAATCTTCCGAACTTGTTAATAAAGAATTAAAAAATTCTGATTTACCTGATGAAATAAGAATAGGCTCCATAGTCAGAGGAAAAGAAATAATTTTACCTTCATCTAAATATGTTTTTAAAAAAAATGATATTGTCATTCTTTTATCTAAAAGAGACCAATTACCAACAGTAGAAAATATGTTTAGAATTAGCTCGATCTAATTTTAATGAGTAGATTTAGCTTAATATATATCGGTTGCTTTCTAATATTGATAAGTATTTTTTCTTTTTTTAATATAATTTATTCTTACTATTCTAATATTTTATTGAATGTCGATTCTTACACTTGTACTTTTTTAATTTCTATAATTTTAGGATTACTTTCTATTTTTTTTAAAAAAATTAAATTTAAAAAAATTATAATATATGAAAAAATAATTACAGTTTTATTTGGTTACCTTTTTTTTCCATTAATTATTTCAATACCATTCTACTTTAGCTTATATAATGCATCTTTTTTACATTGTTATTTTGAAGCAATATCGGGATTTACATCAACAGGATTTACTATTTTTGATAATATTAAACAAATCGATACAAGTTTAATTTTGTGGAGATCTACATCACAGTGGATAGGAGGATTATATTTCCTTTTTTCATTACTCTTGTTAATAGATATATTTGATGAAAATTTAAGAAAATCAGTAACTAATTATATATCTTTTAATTCATCTGAAATTTCAAAGCAGTCATTAAAAATAATAATTTTATATACTTTTCTTACATTAGTTATCTTTTTATTGCTTAAATTAATAAATCTAAGAAATTTTGATGCTTTTAATTTTTCTTTAACCATTATCTCATCAGGTGGATTTTTATCTATGAACAATTTTGACAACTTATTTGTTACTGACGTAAGCAAAATTATATTATCTATAACAATCTTATTTTCATATTTTAGTTTATTTTGTACATATAATTTATTTTTTTTTAAGAAAAGAAATATTAATTATTTAAACGAAGATTTTTATTTAATTATTTATCTTTTTATTATTATTTCATTTATTTTCATTTTTTTTAGTTCTGATAATAATTTTTTAACTATATTGGTTTCTATAACTAGCAGTGTATCAAATTTAGGAATTTCATTTGAAGATTCACCTAAAAACTTATCATTTATTTTTTTGATTTTAGTTATTATTGGTGGCTCTTTCTTTTCAACAAGTTCTGGATTAAGAGTAATTAAAGTTTTATCTTTAATTAAATTTTCATTAAATAATTTACTTTCTCATTCAAAACCAAATCAGATTTACTTGAATAAAGTTTCGTTAACTAATTCAAATACCAATAAAACAGATATCAATAAGTATTTTTTAACAATAATAATTTTTGTTATTTCTTTATTTTCGATAACTTTATTGCTAACAATTTCTGAAATTCACTTAGAAAATGCTTTTAAAATTGGAATACTTACAATAATGAATACTGTAAACTCACCAATGTATGGAGTTAGTGAATTTGATTTTTACAATTTAAGTATTTTTGCTAAATTTACTCTAATTATATTTATGAT
>NYYU01000018.1 GCA_002685955.1 Parcubacteria group bacterium
ATAACTCGTGATCAACTGGTCCAGGCTCTTCATGAACTTCGAATAGGATGTGGCGTTCATTATACGCCAATCCATTTACACCATTACTATAGAGAGACTTATGGATATCGGGAGGGGGACCTGCCTAATGCCGAATATATTGGTGCCAGAACTTTCTCTATCCCTTTATCAGGGCTCGTGACAGATGAAGATGCTGCAGATGTGGTAAGAGCTTTAAAATATATTTTAAGTAAGTCTGATTCGGGATTTAAGAGTTTTTAAATGAGAGAATTAAATTACAAGCGATATTTTCATTTAACAGATATGGGCGTTTAAGTGTGTTGAGGAGGTATTGAGATTGTTTTTATTTAACAAGTCGCCTGTTTATTGGTCGACTATTGGTTATGATATAACAATGAAGATATTATGTGGCAAAGAATACTGGAAAACGTATGCGGATATTGCGCAATTGATTCCAGACAAAGCTTCAGTTGTGGATGTATGTTGCGGCACATGCTGTCTGTACACCAATTTCCTGCAAAAAAAATCTTGCCGGTATATTGGCTTGGATGTTAACAGCAATTTTGTTAAAGTTGCGCGTAATCATGGAATTAAAGCAAAGGTTTTTGATTTGAATTCAGATACTGTTCCGCCAGCCGATTATGTGGTAATGTCCTCAAGTTTTTATCATTTTCACAAACGTGAAGACGAGATATTTAACAAGCTCTTATCGGCTTCCCGTTGCGCGTTAATTATTAATGAGCCAATCAGGAATGTATCGTCTAGTACTTTTTTTATTTTTAAGTGGTTAGCCGCTATTTTAAGCAACCCGGGCGTCGGGGAATACAGATATCGCTATAATCCTCATAGCTTTCAATCTTTTGCGGAAAAGCATAATGTGTCTCAGTTTGTTTACAAGGCTGGTCGCCGTTTTGCGATAGGTATATTCAAAAAAAATTGTAAGCATGTAAAATAACACAAAGTTAAGCATTTATCCTAATAATAATTATGCCTGAAGTTTCTATTATCGTACCATGCTACCAGGAGGAAACACATTTAGAAAATAGTGTTTCAGAGTTAGTATTTAGTTTGCAAGCATTTAAATTCGATTATGAATTGATATTTATTGATGACAATTCTATAGACAATACACAATTGAGTTTGCAGTCGATTCAAAAGAAATATGACAGAGTCCGTGTGCTTTATAATCAGCACAACATTGGGAGAGGAGCGACAGTAGAAAGAGGTATAAAAGAGTCTACCGCTAAAGTGGTTGGATTTATAGATATTGATTTATGTACGCCCCCAGTAAATATAGCTATGTTGATACAGCTTGTCCTTAAAGATGTCGTGGATGTTGCCACGGCCAATAGGATTTACAAATTACAGATGGCAACCCTGCCATTTATGATCCATAGAGTAATACTTTCTTATGGCTATAGAATTCTTTCGAGATATTTCTTGTGGCATAAATTTATGGACACAGAGACTGGCGCTAAATTCTTTGATCGTCAAAAGATTCTTCCAATTGTGGATAAGATTGAGGATAAACATTGGTTTTGGGATACGGAAGTTATGCTTTTAAGTGCAATGGAGGGCTTAAGAGTTGTTGAGATGCCTACTGTTTATGTTAGAAGGCTTAATAAACCGACTACTGTTAAAATTGTTAAGGATGTATTTTTATATTTAAAGAATCTTTGGGTGTTTCGAGCCAGAACAAATGAATTTTGTAAAAATGGGGGGAAGATGAATGCTCCATACAATTACGAACAAATATGGAGTAAATGTTCTGGGGAGTAAAATATTGATGAGTTCTTGCGGTAATAGATATACTCTACTTACCCATGAGTAGTGTCTGAGGAACTAAGGTGTTTTCTAATGTGCTGTTGGATGCTTTACAATGTGGGGCTCCAATAATTACAATTAAGATGAAAACATCTGTAACTATTAGAAATGAGCTGCTTGTCCCTATGTTAGAAAAATCTATAGGAAAGGAAACTAGGTTTTGGAAAAGCTTGGTCACATACTTTTATGCGGATGTAAAACTGGTAAAACCCATAAAGTGAGAATGTGCGGTTATCTTGTTTATTTGGTTTTCCAGCGTAAAATACGAAATACCAAACTGCTTAAAGCTTTATCCAGGCGTGTTTCATGTTTTTCTGTAATGATGTTTCGTGAAAGTCTATAAAAACGAAATGGTCGCGCAAGAAAAGAAATTCCATAAAATAGCAAATATCCAATCAATTGTGCTGCTGTAAGAAAATGTTTTGAGTAACTATTCGAATAACTGGTGTCGTTTTTAAGATCAGAGATTGATAGTAAGCTTAGAAAATAATCGTCGTTAAGTTGTGGGATTTTGTTTTTTGCTCGTAAAAGGGTAAACAGCTCAGAACCTGGGTATGGAGCAAATGGAGATATTGTTATATCGTTTACACCCGAATAAGCCAGCCTCATAATAAAAACCATGCTTTTCAAGACATCGTATTTTGTTTCAAATGGAAATCCAAATATTATATTTGCTTTGGATTTAATGCCGTGCTTAACGCTTGACTTCATAGATTTTGTTATATTCTTAAGTTTTATGTTCTTTTTTACATTTTTCAAGATCTTAACGCTTCCAGATTCTGGAGCGTATGCTAGATTGCGGCATCCTGATTTGTAAAGAAGGGGCATTACATCGGCATCTAACGCTTCATGCCTGGTTCCTGACGGCAATTGCCAGGTTATATCAAGGTTGCTCTCTATTAATAGTCTGCAGAAATTGACTATCCAGCTTTTTTTTACGATTGCGGTCTGATCGTAAAAATCAATATTTGAAACGCCATACTTTTCAACATATTTATTTATTTCCTTTATTACTTTCTCGGGCGCTCTTGCCAGATAATGGGATGTCCACATAGAAGCGTTTGAGCAAAAAGTGCATTTATATGGGCAACCACGCGAAGCGATGATTGGCATACTTTTGCCACGGTTAACTCCAACTCCTAAACTATTATTTAAGTAATTTTCTAAAGGGAAGAGGTCCCATGCTGGTTCGGGAATAGAGTTGATGTCATTAATTCTTGCCCTCCTAATGTTTTTGATGAAGTTTTTTCCATCTAGATATGCTATACCGGCCACATTCGACAATTGGTTTCTTTCCTCAACAATTGCGATAACAAGCTCGCGGATGGTGTCTTCTCCCTCGCCTAAAACAACATAGTCTGGCCCCCATGTTTCTCGTAGGCAAAATTCTGGTATGGCTGTGCAATGTTCGCCGCCTAAAATAATTTTAACATGAGGAAAACGATTACGTGCCAGCTTTATTAAATCTTTAACCACTGGCCACTCAAATGAAAATAGGCAACTTATTCCAATAATATTAGTTTCAGGATCAATTCTTGATACGATATCGCTTGGAGTAATGCCATGAAATTGTAATGTATTGATGGGGCCTGGAAATGTGTTTAACGGTGCTTCTCCCATTCCATCAATTACTTGTACCTTGTGATTATTATGCTGAAGGCTTGAAGCGATATAAGCCAATCCTAAAGGAGGGCAAAGGCTTGTATTATAAGACCACTTATTTATTAATAGTGGTGGACTTAATAATGTGATTGTTGCCATATGTTTGGTTCTGCAAAAAAAAATGAAGAAGGCCGGGTTTTCTTAAAGACAAACTTCGGATAGAAGTAAAATAGATAGTCAAAGTATTGTTACTTCGTTTGATAATTAACCTGTCATATGATAGGCTGTGCATAGTTAATACTATACTGTGGCTGAACATACAATTGGCATGAATGTTGGCTTATAGTCTAACACAAACAATATGAGATTGCAAACTTCATGTTATTTGAACTTGTTAAGGTGACTGGATACGTAAAGACAGACGAGAGATAGAATCAATACTTTATTATCTGGATGTGGGCACAACATGAGGAAGCTCCTTACTGCGCTTCTATTTGTCTTTTTCTACAGGAAGAGATTAATCTATCACCCAGAAAATAGAAATGCCATAGCCATTTTTGAACCCAATTAAAGCATTTTCAAACAGATTTGCGCCCATACGACGTTTTGCATCCCTCTTGCATTACCGTTGGAGATTTGGTTCCGTTAAAATAATAAAAAGTGATGCCTGTTAAAGAACCAAAAAAAAGTATGATTTCAATAATTGTCCCTGTATACAACTCTTCTCATATGTTAAATTCATGCTTATCTGCCTTAAAAAACCTAAAAGATGAAAATCATGAAATAGTGCTTGTGAATGATGGAAGTACGGATAATTCTCTTACCATTTGCAGGGAATTCAATTTCAATGTCTTGGCGCTGCAACATAATAAGGGTCAGGCGGTAGCCAGAAATAAAGGTGTTGAACAAAGCAAGGGAGACATTATTGCTTTTATAGATTCTGACGTAATAGTTCCCACTAATTGGCTTGAAAAATATCGTGAGCTACTTTTCACACACATTGATACTGATATGATATGCAGTGGTTATGGCTGGAGTGTTGAAGATGCTTTGCCAGCAAAATTTGCTTTCCACGAATGTGCCTATCGCCGCCAGAATCTCCCTTTATATATTACTTCCTCCATTTCTTCAAACTGCGTAATTTATAGGGATGCCTTTGAAGATATTGGTGGTTTTCCGGAATACTACCTTAACGATAACAGAGATAATACTAACACAAAAGCAGTAGCAATCAATGAAGATGCAGAATTGGGGTTTTTGCTTGCAAGAAATGGAAGAAAGATTATTTGGAGCAATAATAATCCTGTAGGACATTATTTTAGAAAATCTTGGAGAGAATATTTGAATCAGCAATTTGGTTTTTCAAGATACGCCATGTTGAGTGTCTTTAAATTCCCTAAAATGCTTTTTAATGAAGATATTTATAGTCAGGAAAAAATGATTCCTCAAATTCTAATAATTTCAACAATGCTTCTTGCAACTTCAGGGTTGTTTTTTGGAACAATTGGTATCATAGCAACCATTGCACTTGAAATTGGAGGACTGTTATTTTTTTACTATTATCTCTACGATTTCCTTCGCTTCCTTAAATCAAATCATAATAATTATGTGTTTCACCAAATATTTTTCTTTATTATAGTTACACGATTTATTTGGTTTGGTGGTGTCGTTATAGGGATAAATGATGGTTTCTCTATGCTTAGGAACAACTATTTCTTAAAGGCTGTCGTAAAATTAAAATCTCGGTATATTAAAACAAGACGAAAATAATTCTACAGCAATTGCTATTATTTCTAAAGGCTATCACAAACCAATATTATGAGTAAGCACAGCTCTATCAAAACAAAAAGTCTCCATTTACATTGAATTATAATATTGCACGGATCGTCAGCAGGCAATCCGCAGTTGGTAATACTTTGATTTGCCAATAGGGTCATTTATGAATATTTTATTCTAGTATTTAAGATTTTGCTATGAGAGTCTTATTAACATCTCCACCCCAGCCCACTCATTCTATTCTGCCTGAAGAAATTAAACCTTTTCATAGAATTCTGAGATGGATAGGTGGCAATAAAACTATACTTGGACTTCAACCACCTTACGGCCTTCTATATCTTTCGGTATATTTAAAAAGAAAGAACCATACTGTGGTAGTAATGGATGGGTTGATTTCTTCGTCGGCTTCCATAGTAAACGAAATCAAAAAAAATCATATCGATATTGTTGGCATTTCAAGTGTGTCATGGAACTGGCATGAGGCTAAACAACTCGCTTATTTATTAAAGAATTCATTTCCATCTATAAAGATTGCAATAGGTGGTGCGCATGTCAACAGTGAGCAAAAAAATGTGTTAAAAGAATGTTCATGCTTTGATTATGCATTTTATGGAGATGCGGAAGAATCTTTTTGCAAACTTGTAACTGACCTAACTTCCAAAAAAGAACCTGAAGTTATGGAAGGTTTTGCTTTTAGAGATGGAGATGCAATTATTGGGTCCGAGGTCAACTCTGTCATTAATGATTTAAATGGGATGTTGTTTCCAGATAGAGACTCTTTGGGCTTTGATAACTATCGTCCTTCTCCTCTTTATTATAGGAAGTTGCCTTTTACCGCTATTTTCGGATCAAGAGGATGTCCGTATAAATGTACGTTTTGTCATACAGATCCACATGTGAGGATGAGAAGTCCTGATAATATTGTTGAGGAAGTTGTGTTTTTGCAGAACAAATATGGAATTAAAGAGGTCACTTTTTATGACGATACATTCACCTTGAGAAAGAGTCGCATATTAAAATTATGCGATTTATTCTTAAAGAAAGGAATCAAACTTAGCTGGTCCGCTAGTGTGCGAGTTGACACTGTTGACAAAGAAATGTTGACTCAAATGAAAAAAGTGGGGTGCTGGAGACTCCTCTTGGGAATTGAAAGCGGCTCTCAACGATTATTGGATAAATTAAAGAAGAGGATAACGATTGACCAAACTCGATATGCTGTTGATCTTATTAGAAATTCTGGTATTCAAACATCTGGAATGTTTATGTTCGGCATCCCGACAGAAACATACGAGGAGGGCCTTAAAACAATTAAATTTATGAAAGATATTAAATTAGACTATATTAACGTCTGCAATTTAACTCCATTTCCTGGGACAAATATCTATAAGGAAGTTGTCAATGAAAGTGGTTTTAAAGGTTTTGAAAGAATGAATATGTTTGACATTGCCTATCTGCCAACAAGTATGAATGAATCGCAGCTTACTAAGCTCATAAGGAAAAGTACACGTGAATTCTATTTAAGACCATCTTATATTCTTCGCCAAATTATGAATATTCGATCTTTTGGTGACATCCTTCGATACATTAGAGGCATGATAATTGTTTTCTTGAAATGAGAAATGAATATTTCAATTGTTTTATATTATACCAGTAGACCATGCTATAATATTTTCATATGTTTTAAAAATCAATTTTGTAGTGCTCCCTGCTAAGCAAGGTTAAAGTTGTTATTTATACAGGTTTTACCTCAGATGGTTTTGTGAGAAACAAGGTGTTACGTCGAAAATGAGTAAAGAAAAGATTAAAAAAATGAGTTTTGCATATTTAAGAAATATAGGAATAGTGTTGGTTATGAAAATGGTTTTACACACAAAACAAAAAATCAACAGACTTTGAAAAAAGGTTTATGGAATTAGAGAAATGTATGGAAGAAATGGTAAAAAGAGCCAATTAATGCTTTTAACAAGGAGATTGTATGCTTTTGATAAATCCATCGATTAATATAAAATCGCAAAATAAATTGTTAAGTAATTATATTTACTCCAGTTTTCCAACAGGTATTGGTTATTTAGCTTGTTATTTGAGAAAATATAATGCTGCAAACATTACTATTTTCGATGAAAATATTAACCAATTAACAGAACAGAAATTAAATGAAGCTTTAAGTCAAATAAGTCTACCTCGTATAGTTGGAATTTCATGTTTGACTCTCACTGTGAAAAGAGGGATGGAGTTGGCTAACAAAATAAAACGCATCGCTCCTGATACAACTATAATCGTTGGCGGTATTCACCCTACAGTTATGCCAGAGGACTGTTTGCTAGAGACAGGTGTCGATGTTGTAGTCAGGGGTGAAGGTGAAGTGACTTTAAGCTATTTGTATGATTTTATAAAAGGAGGGAACTCTTATTATAACGTTGATGGGATTTCATTTATTAAAGACAAAAAAATTATACATAATAAGTCAAGAGAGTTGATAGGAAACTTGGATACAATACCTGAATTTCCATATTCATTATTTGAAAAAGACATAAATAAGTATAGAGATTTTGGGTCTATTTTAACTTCTCGTGGTTGTCCATATCCATGTATCTTTTGTTCGCAAAGAGCTATAACAGGAGGAAAGTATAGGTATTTTTCAACAGAAAGGTGCTTGAAAGAAATTGGATTACTGGTTAATAAATATAACCAAAAAAAGATATGGTTTATCGAAGATAATATGGGTGTTCATAAAAAAAGACTCTTTGATTTGGTAGATGGAATCATTTCTTGCGGTTATAATCAAAAAGCTGAGTTTGTTGCAGATTTAAGAGCAGATTCAATAGATTATGATCTCATAGTGAAGTTGAAAAAAGCTAATTTCACTATGTTCGTTATTGGGGCAGAAACAGGTTCAGAAAAATTAATGAAGGTTATTAATAAGAAAGAAACAGTAAAGCAGAATAATGAAGCCATCATTCTTGCAACTAGGCATGGTATAAAGGTAAGTGCTGTTTACATGTTTGGATTACCAACAGAAACAAGAGAAGAACGTAAATTAACTTTTAAATTATCCAGAAAGCTCCCATTAGATAACGTTCGTTTCAATATTGCAACACCCTATCCAGGCACTGCTTTATATAAGATGGCAAAAGCTGAAGGAAGGTTAACTGTTTTAGATGGGTGGGAGAATTTTAGTGTTCAGTACTATTTAATGGGAGATATTATTCCTTACTATGCAAAGGATACGAATAAATATTTATTAATATATGATACGTTAATGGCAAATTTGCGGACATACATCAGTTTTAGAGGCTTAAAGAGTTTGGCAAAGTCTACGTTGTCTGGAGGAGCTGTAATTTCTATACCAAAAAAGTTGTCATTTAATGATTTCATAATAATATTAAGATTAGGTGCTTTTTTATTAAAAAGGTTTGTATATATACTCTATAAAGCCAAAATAGAAATTGTTCTAAAAAAGATGTAAATTTCTTGAGATTGTGATAAAAAATATATCAGCAAAGTTTTAACAAAAAAAGTGAAATAGATTCGTACATGAAGGGAAATATATGCTTTTAAGGAGGAAAAATTACTTATTCATCACGATTATTCTTGTTATTGTTTACATGCATATTGGGACAGGCCTTTATTCTGATGATTTTGTTTACTTAAATAATGTACCAAATTGGACATTATCCTCACATAAGATATTATGGAGTGGCCCTCAGTATTATCTCAATACACCGTTTTTCTTATTTTATATTGTTCAAATATACTTAATTGGTAATAATTTTATATTATATGATCTTATAAAGATTATAGTATTACTGTTTAGCCTTCTGTTAACTTATAGATTCCTTGTAGATTACATAAGTAAATATAGGGCCATTTTGATATCAGTATTTTTCATTTTATATCCAATTCATGATGCAACAAACTACTGTCCTATTAATCAGTACCTGGTTATAACTGCAGCTCTGGTAATGTATGCTCACACTTTAATAAATGCAGAGCGTTATTTTGCAGGTCTATTTGTTGGATTATTTGCATCTTTCTTCAGTTATGCTTCTCCTCCTATGGTCTTTGGGCTTTCGATTATCTTTTTATTAAAAAAAAATTATAAAAGGTTTACTCTTTTTATCCTGCCCCAATTTATTTACATTAGCTACTTTTATGTAATGAAACCAATTGTTGGGGTTAATACTATTCGGACTGAACATGTCACTAATCCGATTAAGTATTTAAAATTTTATATGCTACAAGTGTTGACCGGGCTTGATGTCGCTATTGGGCCATCATTTTTTCTTAAGGTATATTATTCAATAGTGAACCTGTCACTGCACTCAGCCATTATAGGTTGTGTAACTGTTTACATTTTTTACCGTTTTGTTGAAATTAAAAAGGAGCCAATAAATGTTGCCTTGCTCTGGGGGGTTGTGGCTATTATGCCATTAACGTATGGTATGTTTGCTTTAACAGGACATTATCCACAAATGGCCTTTGGCCTAGGTAATAGAGTTACTACATTATATTCACTGACTTTGTCATTCCTTGTGATTTTCTTTTTTATGCAAAACAAATGGATCTCAACAGCTGTTTTTATAATCTTTATATTTTCTGTGCTTGGAATCTCTGATCACTGGAAGGCTTGGAATAAGCATCAAATGAGCGTTATTAATAATATTAGAAACAACAGACAACTCCAGGACTATAAAGGAGATAAGGTTATATTTGTGTCAGGTAATCAATATAGTAAGTATGGCAAATTGAGCCACATAGAGTTTTTTTCAGAGCATTGGGTGCCAAATGCAGTGTTTAGATTGGCACTTGATAGAAATGATGTGACGGCAATGGCTATTAATAAAAGGTTTAAGTATATAAATGGTCAGCTAGTTGATGCTAAATACAAACATGAGATAAATATTAATGATTATATTAATGTGTATGATTCAGAGAAGGATGTGTTATTAAAGATTGATGCAGATGGAATAAATAGCTATATAAGTTCCTTGCCATTAGATACTCGTCATTGGATTCAGATGTTAGGTAGGGATAACGTTATAAAAAAGATAATTTTATATCTTATACCACGGTTGGAATATGCCTTGTGATTAGCCTATGAATAAACAGTTGAAAGGTTTTGATGTTAGTGTAATTATCCCAATAAACAACGTAAGTAAATACATGCCTTTGTTACTAAAGAGTATTGAAAATCAGACTGTGCTTCCAAAGGAAATTGTTATTGTAGATTCATGCTTGGATAGTGATGCGGCTTTAATTATTAAAAATATGAATGTAAGAATTCCTCTGATTCATAAGAAAATAGGCTTGGCTTATCCAGGTGGTGCAAGAAATTTAGGAGTAGAAATTGCAAAAAGTGAATGGATTGCTTTCTTGGATTCAACAACAGTGCCTGAACATGACTGGCTGGAAAGATGTGTAGAGATGGCAATTGAGAAGAAAGCAGATTATGTTGGCGGTTTTACCATTTTTGAAGCTGATACTTACTTTAAAAAGATATTAAGGGCTACATCATATGGTTGCAGCCCTTATGGTACATTGCCTGGGTCAATAATGAAAAAGAGAATATTTGAAAAGTCAGGAGGTTTTATCTCAAGTATTCGCTCTTCAGAGGACATTGAATGGATTGGGAGGATAAAGACTTTGGGGGTTAAAACGGATACTGTAAAATATCCGGTTGCAAAATATTATGGATTGTCAGGTAATTTATGGTCAGCAATAAAGAAATATTTTAAGTTTGCCATAGCAACGGCTCAAACTGAAGTATTAAAAGGTCAAAAAAAATTATATATGTCAATTTTGTTAATATTACTCACTATACTAACTTGCAATTGGAATAAATTTGCTACGGGATTTGACGAAAATAATATTTTGTATATTCCACACATAACCAAGATATATCTGGCTTCTTTGG
>NYYU01000019.1 GCA_002685955.1 Parcubacteria group bacterium
ATGCAATGCAGTTGTTGGCAGTAATCGCCGATGTAAACATATTAGTGGGAGAAGAAGTTAGGGGAACAGTTGGTTTAAAAATAGAAAACGTTCCTTGGAACGTAGCTTTTAAAACTATTCTGGATATGAAAACCTTAGCGCATGATATGGATGCTTCGAACAGCATAGTAAGAGTACACACCCCTGATAAATTAAAACTTCAGGAAGAATTTAAAGCAGAACGAGAAGAAGTTAGAAAGAAAAAACAGCTGTCAACATTGGAGACAAAACCGATAATAGCCGAACTATTTAAGTTATTTTATATAAGTCCCGAACAGGCAAAACAAACTTTGGAAGATTTATATACTACTCAAAGCGCAGAAGGTGCAACAATGAGCAATATCAAAATTACCGTTGAAAACACGACACGTTCTATAATTGTTAGAGGCAACAAGGAGGAACTAGATGTAGTTGATGCCGTAATTCGAAAAATTGATATAAAAACAAAGCAGGTATTAATCGAAGCGTTTATCGTTGAGGCTACTTCTGATTTTCAAAAAGCTTTAGGATCAAGAATTGGGGCGATGGCAAAACAGGAAAGAGGCAATAAAACGCAAACTATTTCTGGAATAACTGATGGTGGAAATGCTGCGACCACAGCAGGTGGAGTTGCACTAGGAGCTGCTGCTGGAACTATTGCTGGAAATGCAATCACCGGCGGAACAGCTGGTATTGGAATTCTCAAACAAATGGGCGCTCGTGCACTTAAATTGGAAATCGAAGCTTTACAGTCACTAGGAAAAACCAACATCGTTTCAAGCCCAAGCGTTTTTACACTGAACAACCAAGAAGCCAAAATTACTCAAGGCACTCAAATAGCCTACCAAACCACAGAAGAAGGGACTACTTCAACATCATTCAAAGAAGCAGCGCTTTCTTTGACGGTAACACCAAGTATTATCGGTGACGGTCATGTTTTACTAGATATAAAAGTGAACAACGACTCTGCTGTTGAAGTTGCCGGTTCCGATGAGCCCGGAATTAAAACAAACGAAATTACCACAAAACTTCTGATCGAACATGAAGATATTGTCGTCATTGGCGGAATAAAAATTCACAACGCAACAGACAGCAGAACAAAAACTCCTGGAATAGGAAATGTACCTGTTGTGGGCAATTTGTTTAAGGGTAAAACTAATAAGGATAAACTTGAAGAAATGCTAGTTTTCTTATCTGCGAGAGTGATAGATTAATATGTCAATGCTGCGATTAGATGATACAAGCGAACAAAATATCCTTAACATGCTTGTGGAGCATAAAACGCTTAATTTGGAGCAAATAAAACGAATTAAGAGCACGAGTAAGGAAGTTGGAAAAACGGAACTTGAAACGGCTTTAGAACTTGAATTAGCTAACGAAGAGGAAATACTCAAAATTTTTTCTGATTCCTATTCATTGCCGGTTGTGGAACTAAAAAATTATAAACTTGATAATAAGTTAATAAAAATAGTTCCATTCAATTACATTGAGGAAAATTCACTGGTTCCCTTTGAAATTTCCAATAATACTTTAAAAATAGCTATACCCGATCCTTCAAAACTAAGTTTGATGAAGAATATTCAAACTATTACACAAATGAACCCGGAATTATTTGCAGCTAGTATAAGTGATATTAATAATTTTATTAATCGAATAAAAATTAGTGATCCTAAAATATCAAACAAGGAAAATATAGCTCAGCAAGGAAAAAAAAAAGTAAAGACCGAAATTCTCGAGGATGATTCAGGGGTAATAACATTTGTAAACAAAATTATTTCGGAGGCAATCAACTTGGGAGCCAGTGATATTCATATTGAACATTTTCGTGATTCATCAAGAATGCGTTACAGGGTTGATGGTATATTAAAAACGGTAGATCAACACACAAAATTTTTAAGTCAACACTATTCTTACGTAGTTTCACGAATGAAAATGTTAAGTAAATTAGATATTGCGGAAAAAAGAAAACCACAAGACGGATCAGCCACATTTAAGCAAGAAGATTTGGAAGTTGATTTAAGAGTATCTATTTTACCGACTAGGCATGGTGAAAGAGTTGTAATGAGAATTTTAAATAAAGAAGCAGGTGAAAAAAAATTAGAAGAATTAGGATTTGAAGAAAAAGATCTAGTAAAAATTAAAAAAGCTGTCACTTCACCCCAAGGTATGGTGCTAGTGACTGGCCCTACGGGTAGCGGAAAAACTACCACACTCTATAGTGTTCTACAGTTCATAAGCAATCCTTCCATAAATATTTTAACCGCGGAGGATCCAGTAGAATTTGACTTAGAAGGAATAGGACAGGTGTCGATCAGGGAGGATATAGGTTACACTTTTGAAAAAGCACTAAGATCCTTTTTAAGACAAGATCCAGAAGTCATACTTATCGGGGAGATGAGGGATAAAATAACGGTTGATACAGCTCTTAAAGCATCTTTAACAGGCCACTTGGTATTCAGTACTCTACACACAAATAACGCACTGGGTTCGGTTATTAGACTTCTTGATATGGGAACGCCAAATTATTTGATTTCTTCAGCTCTGACCTTGATCATTGCTCAACGTTTAGTCAGAAGACTTTGTTCCGAATGTAAAATAATTAATGAAAAAATTGCCCATAATCAAAAGATATTAAACTCAATAGGAATCGATAGCTCGCAATCATCCCGAGCGCGTATATACAAATCTAAAGGATGTAACCAATGTAATCAATCAGGTCACAAGGGAAGAATGGGTATATATGAAATACTTGAAATTAATAAGGATATGAAACAGGCAATTTTAACAAACAAAAGCCAGGGTGAATTAGAGGTCATAGCTAAAAATAATAATTTTAAAACTATGCAGATAATGGGCCACGAACTATTGCTAAGTGGTGAAATATCATATGAAGAGTACGAGAGACAGATTCAAAGTGCCGAACTTTCTCTTGAAGAATATGAGAAACAAGAAAAAGTTTAATGCTCTATTTTGAATACAGGGGAATCAGAGCTGGCAAATATGTCGAGGACTCTATAGAGGCACTTAACAAAGAAGAAGCTGCTGACAAACTTAAGCAACAGAAAATTATAATCACCAGACTTATAAAATCAAAAAAAAAGATTGCAGAGGCTAAAAAAAAAGAAGCCATTTCATTCACCTTTGGTTCGGGTGTCAAAACCAAGGAAGTATTGTTGTTTACCAAACAGTTGGCTACCATGATCCGTGCAGGCCTTCGACCCGCTGAATCACTAAAGCTACTAGAGGAACAAGTTCATGATAAAAATATGAAAAAAATTATTACGGCAGTAATAAAAGATTTGACCCAAGGTATTGATCTTAGCAAATGTTTTGAAAAACATCCCAAAGTATTTGACACTATTTATATAAATTTAGTTAAAGCAGGAGAGGCGAGCGGAAAATCAGATGCTTTTTTAGACAAGATTGTAATTGCATTAGAAAAAAGAGAAAAAATTAAATCAAAAATAAAGGGTGCTTTAACTTATCCAATTATACTATTTACAGTAGCTATTGGGGTTACGGCAATTATGTTAATTAAAGTAATTCCAAAATTTGCTACCATGTTTGTAAAATTCGGTGCCGAACTGCCCGTTCCAACGAAAGTAGTATTGTCAATTAGTGAATTTGTACGTTCTCCAACCAAAGGGGGCGTAGCTTTGGTTCTTATAATATTGTTTGTTTTTATTTTTCGATATTTGATTAATAACAAATACGCAGTCAAAAAAAGATGGCACCAATTTATTTTTAAAATTCCTATTTTTGGATTATTAATTAAAAAATCTATAATAGCCAGAATTGCCTTGGTGTTAGGAAATTTAAGAGGGGCAGGAGTGGAAATTGTAGAAACTCTTGATATAGCAAAATCGGTAACTACTAATGTTGTTATAATTGAAGCAATTGAAAACGTAAAAAAGGGAGTTTTTTCTGGCGAAAGTATGGGGGAATATATAAAAAAAGAAAAAATTTTTCCTCCAACTTTTCACCAATTGGTTTCGGTGGGTGAGCAAACAGGAAATTTAGATGAAATGTTAAATTCCCTTGCTCGTTACTACGAAGAAGAATTTGACGATTCCGTTGCTAATTTAGCTACCATGATTGAACCTATTATGATTGCTTTTATGGGAACTTTAATTGGTGGATTACTAATATCTATGTATTTGCCTATTATCAAAATGAGCGATGTTATTAAGTAAAATTAATGGTAAAAATATGAATTTGAAGGCTGAAATTAGGTATTTTGTTGTCCATACATTTGATGTATGATTTGAAGTCAATATATATAAGGTCAATGTGCCGAAACTGGTGATGGAAAAAATTGGAACAATAAAGAGTAGAAAAGGTTTCTCCTTAATGGAGCTGATGATTGTTATTGTGATCATCGGAATATTGTCTGCAGGAGCTTTGGTTATCTTTGGTGGCAAAGGTGAACAAGCAAAACAAGCGGCAACGAAGGGAATGTTCAACGAAATGTCAACCTATCTTGGTGTTGAAATGATGGGTTGCAGTATGGGTGAAACAAAAACGATGAATGACAATTTGACTTGCAGTGGTAGAACGGCTGCTACGGTTGTTACTGCAATGGTGACAGCAATGACAAACGATCAAATGAACCCATATGAGTTGGATAAATCGGCTGTTACTAGCGGAGGGAACAATACATCAGACTCTGATGCGGGATTTATAAGATTGTCTGTCTCAGGCACGAATATAGTTGTGAAAGTTTGTCATACAAAACCATGCGGCACAGCTGCAAACAAAACTGAAAAAAATATACCGTTCCAGTAAAATAGAAATAAGCACTCGGTGAAATGAAAAGAAAAATAAAAGGTTTTTCTTTAATGGAGTTGATGATCGTGGTTCTTCTGATCGGGATTTTGTCAGCGGTCGGTATAATATTTTTTGGTCAACATGCTGAACAAGCCAGGATAGAAGCTGCTAAGGCTAGTACAAGTTCAATTTATTTAGTGCAGCAAGAGTATATGTCTAATAATGGTAGCTACTATTACACCTCAGGAGGTTGTAGCTCCACTACTACAGGACAAATAATTTCAGAACTTTTTGATGGTTCAAAAGATCTTTCAGAAAAAGATTTTTATTATTGTATTAGCGGAAATTCAAATTCGAATACCTTTAAAATCACTGCAAAAAACAAAACAACTAATTGTCAAATTATGCGGGATGAAAAAAATAACGTTACTGAGAGTAACTGCTAAAAAAGCCTTCACCCTCATGGAACTGATGATCGTGATTGTCATCATCGGAATCTTTGCTACAGCTGGTTTTTTGATGTTCAGCGATTTTTCATTAAAAGCAAAAAAAACAGTTTCCGCAGAAAATTACAGGCAAATAACAGATTTTATCCAAACGGAAAGCGCGCTTTGTGAATCCAGTGAATCAAATAAAATTTTTGGCAACTATTCTTGTCCGATCACCGACTCAGTGTCTGGTGCTCAAAGCGGTTGGTGCGGTAGATTTGGAGACTATATTTTAAAAAAGGCTAAGTTTGAAAATCCATTTGGAGGATCTGCTTTTGGTGTAGGCGACAGTCAACAGGATGGAATAACGAGCTGTGTTCTTTGTAATCGATCTCCTTACTGCTCTGGTAGCGAAACAAATAAAAAGTATAAACTAATGTGGTGGTACGACAATAAAATTCAAGATTTTACAATTATTGCTCCAAACTAACCAATAGGTATATTGCTGAAATAAATTAGAGTTATATCATGAAACAACGAGCCTTTACACTTATGGAAATGATGGTTGTTGTTGTGATCATCGGCATCCTGGCTGTGGGGAGCGTGTTTGCATTTAATAAATATACAGCAGCCGCAAAAAGAAATGGGACTATAGCTCATCACAATACTTTAAAAAAATGGATACAATTACAGATAACAAAATGTAGTATAAATCCCAATGCTAAAATTATATATAGAGAAAATTTCAGTGATAGAAAGAGTCATTTTAATTGTCCAATGGATGCTGGTGCAGCATTACCGTATTTTCGAAGTCATTTTATATACGAAGGTTGGAAAAGTTTATATTCCGGGAGAAGTCCTATTTGTCAAGGTTGTTATTTTGAGGGAGGAAAGGCAGTTGATTGGAAGATAAAATTTAATGTTGGAGCTATTCAATTGGATAGTATTGGTTCCGGTGATTTCGGTACATTTAGAATTATAACTTACTATCTAGATCAAGATAATAATTATCAAAATCTCACTGACTTAATAACGGTTTTTTAAAAGATAAATAAAGAAGATCAAATATTTGTTTAATATTTTTGTTTGAGTTGCTATAATTTTATAACAATTAATTGAATATATTATATGAAAAAAATATTGCTCTTAATAATGTTGTTAATTTTACCTACGACCAGCTTAAATGCAGGCGAAGAAAATAAAACCTTCGATGCTGTGATTGGCCTATACCAGGAAATGAAAAATTCTATTAGTCAATATTTTATCAAAACATTTAGCGATGAAGATCTAAATTTGGGTTTACAAATGGAGCAACCTTTAACTAATAAGGGGCTTAACTTTGTTTGCTATAATGAATGCAAGGAACGTAATGATCCTACTTTTTGCAGACAAAAGTGCTTAAATCAATAACTTCATATCCAATCAATACCTAAAACAGACTCTAAGATAAATCTTTGCTAGGGTTGGTTAAATTGAAGCGAATTAAAAAAATATTAAGTGTTAATCTTGGAACAGATTTTATTTTATTAAAATTTGTATTGTTCTTAATCATAAGCATTTTTGGCATTGTCTCGATGTTGGTCTTGAATAAATTTGATCTATTTTTTGTTGTTTTATTGGCTACAACGATATGGTCATGTAGCAGAATATATTATTTTTTATTCTACGTTATCCATAAGTTTTTCGATCCACAGTATAAGTTTAGCGGTTTATTCCATTTTATTTCATATATTATTAATAGAAATAGAAAAAAATTATATGGTGCATCAATTGAAGAGGCTTCAATAGCCATTTTAAGAAGGCGCGGATACAAGATTAAAACAAAGAATAAAACTGTTAGAAAAATTAAGGGTAAACGATCTAATTTTTGGAAAAGAAAAAGCAAACTCTTCTGGGAAGAGGATATGAAGAAATAAAATGAAAGATAAGTGCCAATACTGTAATAGACCAGGCAAGATGTACACTAGTCCATGGGGAGTGCCCGCAACTTTAAATTTATGTAAATTTCATTTGTGGATATTGCCATTTTGGCCAGTATTAAGATTTCATACTATCGCTATAGTTTTAATAATTATTGCAATAATTGCATATATATTTTTTTAAAATGAAAAATAAACTTCAAGGCTGTTTAATTGGTGCAGCCGTTGGAGATTCTCTTGGTTTACCTTATGAGGGAATGTCATCTTCAACAGGAAAAAAACTATTCGGACTTCCTGATAAACAAAAATTGCTATTTGGTCTTGGAATGGTAAGTGATGATACAGAGCATTTAGTTATAGTTTTAAGATCATATAGAAAAGCAAATGGTGATGCAGAAAGTTTTAGTAAAATATTAGCATCAAAGTTAAAGTTATGGACTCTTGCCTTGCCTCTTGCTGTTGGTAAGGCATCATTAATTTCAGGAATAAAATTATTATTTGGTTTTTCTCATAAAAAATCTGGAATTTTTTCAGCAGGAAATGGGCCAGCTATGAGAGTGAGTGTTTTAGGTTTGCTTTGTGAGGATAACGAAAAATTGAAAGAATTTGTAAAAAGGGCCACATATATAAGTCATACAGATCCAAAAGCTTACAGAGGAGCTCTCGCTATTGCTGTTGCTGCTAAATTAGCTGGTGAGAATAAAAAAGTAGATCCAAATTTCTTTCTTGAAGATTTTGAAAAAATTAATGATTCAAAGTGTGAGGAATTTGATGAAATTCTAAAAAAAACTATTCAATCTGTTAATTACAAACAATCCACCCAAAATTTTGCTGAGAGTCTTGGATTGTCAAAAGGAGTAACGGGATATATTTATCATACTATTCCTATTGCTATTCATGCTTGGCTTTCAAATCAAGATAATTTTCAAACAGGTCTTATGA
>NYYU01000020.1 GCA_002685955.1 Parcubacteria group bacterium
AATACCGGCACCAACATGCCAATAGCCCCTGCACACATAGCATTTGATAAGCGCCGGAAGTCTATTGGTCAATTCTCTTGTGTAATGCAGAACAGCCCAAGGGTCGTCGGCAACGTTAATAGCCGGCATACCAAATGCCTTGGCGATTTCAGTGATTTTCCAGGAACGGCGGATTTCCTTTTTAGTTAAAATGGAAAGATTGTTATCCACACAAACAAAAAAAACAGGCAGTTTATGAGTTGCCGCAAACCCCATTGCCGCCAATACATAATCTTCCTCTGCAGCACCGTCACCAAAAATACAAACGGTTTTCTTACCGCTTCCAAATGCAGCTCCAACGCCTTGAGGAACATTTTCCCCGATCAGCCCGTGGTGACCGAACATGGAAATACCATCTTTATGGTATTGTAAGCAATTTGATCCGGCTTTACCCTGGCTAGTCCCCGATGGAAGGCCCAAAAATTCATCTCTAAGCATTTGAGGGTCGCCCCCAAAAGTAAGGTAAATATCATGCGCTCGATGTTGAGCAAAAATCAAGTAATCATTAATTTCCAGAGAGAGTGCGGCGGCTACTGCTTCTTGACCGGAAGACAAATAAACGTTATAGTTAATGCGTTTCTTGCTAATGGCATCAATTAAACCCTGTTCGAAGTAACGGACTAAACACATTCTTCTAAAAAGTGAAAGTGATAAATCGGTAGGAAATTTTATAGCAATGTCTTTAGATACGTTGCAGTTAGCACTTCTCATTACTCATTCTTTATTTATATTTTGAAGAAATATCCTTAAAAAAGATGCATCATCAATAATAAAATCAGCACCAGACAAGTACCTTTTATCCAGAGTGCTACAAACAGCCACACAATCCATACCTGCCTTCTTTGCCGACTCTATTCCCAGTGGTGCATTTTCAACAACTAAGCAGTCAGAGGGCGTTATTTTGAGGTTTTTGGAAGCTAATATGTAAGGTTGTGGAGAAGGCTTTGGATCTTGAACTTTATCTTCCGAAATAATAGATCCAAATTTTACCAAAAAATAGGCAGGTACCGTTTTTGCAAGGCGCTCGGCGCTTGCTCCAGTTACTAGTCCCAGCTTGGTTCGTTTTTCAATGCAATTGATAAGATCAATAATTCCTGGATAGAACTCAAAGGAATTGTTCTCCATATAATATTTTTGTTTAATATCTACCACCTGATTCACAAGCGACTCATCGGCATTGTTTTTTTTAAGAATAGTTTGTGCTACACCTTTGGAATGTAAACCTTCCAAGAGAAAATATTCTTCTTTATCCACTATGATACCTACTGTACTAAAAGCATAAGCCCAAGCATCATAATTGTCATCCATTGTCTTACCAATGACCCCATCAAAGTCAAATAGTACGGCTTTGTATTTCTTCATTTTCCCAAGAAAGTTGAATCGTGCAGAAAAGTATCTATTACGTTTACTTTACCGCATATCTTTCCAAAATATCCTTCCTTAATTCCACGCCAAGGCCAGGATGAGAAGGAACAGTCACGTAACCACCTTCTATCTTTAAAGGCTCTATTAATAAATCTTCGTAAATAGCATTATCCGAAGTGTCATATTCAAGTAATGTTGTATTAGGTGTACTAGCCTGAAGATGGATTGTAGCTGCCAAAAGGATCCCGGAAGAAAAATTATGTGGTGAAACAGGAATGCCATAAGCCTCGGCAAGATTACAGATATTCCTGGTTTCCTGTATGCCACCAACACGCGCAATATCCGGCATCGCAATATCTACCGCATTCTTATCAAACAGTTCTTTGAATCCATGAAGTCGAAATTCATTTTCTCCTGCTGCTATTGGTATCCGAATACGAGAACGCAAATCTGACAATGCATCAACCTGGTTGGGATCTAGAGGCTCTTCCAACCACATTAAATTGAATTGTTCCCAGAGTTGAGCCGCTTGATACGCTTCCAAACTGGAATATCCCCCGTTCAAATCAATCATCAAATTGACATCATTCCCTATTGACTCACGCAGAATTTTGACTCTTTCAATATCCAGTTTTGGGGACTTACGCCCTACGTGTGCTTTGATTGTCCGAAACCCTTTGCTTATAATTCGTATTGCGTTCTTGCTCATATCAGCTGGATCATCTTCCCAATATATATCACTTGCATAAGCCTCAATTTTATCCTGATACAACCCCCCTAACAATTGATAAACGGGAATATTAAGTGCTTTCCCCTTAATATCCCAGCATGCCATTTCAATGGCGCTTGCCGCACAAATTGCGGAACCTTTTCTTTCCAGATATACCTGGCTATCTATTAATTTATGACGTAATGTCTCAATATCAAATGGATTGAGCCCGATGGAGAGTTGTCCCATTTGCTCTTCAAGGATTGCCTTGATCAAACGCGCATTTCCAACCCCCTCTCCCAGACCGGTAACACCTTCATCGGTGTGTACTTCAACAATTACATGTCTGCGGACCGAAAAGCCACCCCTTGAAATATGCATTGAAGAAGTCAATTGTTTCTGAAGCAAAAACACTTTTACTGCAGTAATTATCATCTCTTATTTTCCAAGAACCAATCTCTGATTGTAAAGCATTATTTATTATATATTAGGAGCGACTTCCAACAGAAGAGGCTCCTTTTCGAAAACAACATTGTCCCCTGTCCTCAAGATATTACCCTGCCCTACGTCACCAGTATCCAGAATAATATTTCCTTCTGAATTTGTTATTCGCCCCTCGCACACACAATATAATGCCTCTTTTTGTATTTTAGCTGTACTGTGACAATTATTTGAAAAGGTTTCTATCGATATCTGAAAACAAGGTGATTTGTAGAAATGGTTGTTTTTCTCTTCTTTCAACTCGAAATTAAAATAATTAAATTCTTCCAAATTTTCAGTTCGCATTTCAGTTAAACCTTCATAACCACATGATTCTCTCCCATATTCATCCTCTAGTCGAATCAAGTCTGTTTTATTTGGTGGCTTTTCAATTTCCAGAACATCAATCCCATTTGAGGATAAGGCTTTCGTAGAATGAAAAACAGCCTTATCAAGAATGATGGCATCAATACCCTCCAGATAGTATCGATGCTTAAAGGTATTACAAAGAGCTTTTCCAGATAAAATGATAAGTGAAGTTTTCTTTAAAGTATGGCAATGCATAGAGGTAGAATGGCCTTCTTTAATATGTAAAAACCAGACGGCTACATGCGTATTTTCAAAAACCAGATATTCATACCCCCACGGTTTTAATACAACCTTATTCTTGTAGTCCGGGGGCTGTTCATTCCCTGAAACATTACGAAACTTCCCGAGACGCTCCAGACTAATTCTATCTTTTTGACATTCCTTTATTATCTGAATCATTAATTTCTATACTCTTGGAGAAAGTTCCTGGAAAATTAAACTATATGGAAAGTAAACGTCTTTCCGGCATCGTTTAGCAGGAAATTCGAGGATTAGATAATAACATTTTACTATTCTGTATTTATTCAGAATCTAACTGTTTTAAGGGTTTTCAAGTGTATGAGATTCCAGATCAGGCAAGGAATAACAGTTCTCCGATAACAGGTTAAGGTGTCTTTCAAAATAGATAAACTATTCAGAAGTTATATCCACCTTCCCTGAGTCTTGTCTGCAATTCAATATATTCACTAACAATTCTGTCTTTATCACGTGCCTTTCCCCAAGGCGTCTGATCTGCATATTCAAAGTTGAGTTTTGGCACTTCGTGTTCAAATCTACCATACATGTGCATAGTATTTTCCCACTTCGTCTCAATATGCTTAATACCATATTTTTTTGGGTTATTATATATATCTGTTCCGGGCCTTATGGTAAATAGAGATAAATAAACCAAATCCGGACTCGTTTCTTTAACAAAATCCCATGTCTGCTCAGTAATATCATCAGGTTCACCGGGAAGCCCCATAATTATATATATCCTGACTTCTATATCGTTTCGCTTAAGAAGTGTAATTGTTTCTCTCGATTTTGTAACAGTAACTCCTTTATTTGCCATTTCTATTGCTCTTTGAGAAATACTCTCAACTCCCAAACCCATAGCTATACAACCTGATTCTCTGGCAGCCTTAGCTATTTCAGAAGTAATACCGTCTACTCGGCACTGCCCCCTCCATTTAATACCGGTCCTGCCAATTGCCTCTAAATGAGGAATTGCTTGCTTTGGTGTTAGGGGTATACCAATTTCATCCAACAAATTGATACCTTCCATATTATATTCACGTTTTAAGTATTCAATCTCTTCCTCAATGAGTTCAGGGCTTCTGTATCTGAGGCCCATACCATATTCTTTCGTTTGTGGCATATAACAAAAACAACATTTATAAGGACATCCTCTACTGAACATAACGGTAGTAGACAGTAGTTTGCCATAGCCTTTCTTATTCTTCAGATCCATTAAGCCTCTCCTGGCTACAGAGGACTTGGAAAGATACTTTCTACTTGGGTATGGATATTGATTAATATCAATATTCCTTTTTTGTTTATAAACTTTTTCCAATTTCAAATCCACAAGATCACTGATCGCTTTAATAATTGACTCCTCTCCCTCCCCGAGAATCAGGGTATCAAATGTTTTTAAACACTCTTCCTGAAATTCAGTTGCATGCGGGCCTCCACCTATATGTTTCGCGTCAGGAAAACGAGATCGTATAGCTTTAGCTATAGATATTTGTTCTGCATAGTCCAGGGTGTAAACAGACTGAAGATACACATCACATTCGGGGATGTGATAAATGGCAAATTCTCTTTGTATACCTCTTAAATCAATAAGTGAAAGGTTAACCTTATCTCCGAAATGAGATTCCAACACCGTCAATATCTGAAAGTGTGTGTGAGGATGACCTCTAAAGGGATCGTGTAAATAATAACTGCTTGGAAAGATGAATCCAATATTCAACATCAGTTTATTTATGAAATGTTCAAGCCTTGTGTTTTGTGGCTTAGGATCTTAGTATATTGACAAGCCCAGTCCAGATCCTATATTTTATTTGAAATTTAATAGATATCTTTTTAAATACCTGAGAAAATAACTATCTATTCACAGGATGGAAAAGATAGAAAGTATAAAGAAATGGACAGACAGAAATACATTAAATTCTTAAAACCTGCGGACAAGTTACTGTTTAAACAACCGAGAGATTGAATTCTTCGAATCTTTTCTTCCATTGAGGTGACTTATTAAGCGTTTCATTCAACATTGTAAAAAGCACCTCATTGGTGTTCCCATAGATCTTTTTCTGTAGATAAGCAGCAAAGTACATTGCCATCGCATCGTTAGGAGCGATTACCTTATAAATGTGTTGTAAGTGAAGCAGTTTTTGCTTAAGCTTCTCTTTTCGATTTTCAGAAAGAAGAGGACTATAGTTGAGATGGTAATTCATATATGCCCAAATATCGTCGAGCCTCTCTTTTGGAATAACAACATCAAGATTCTTCACATTAAAAGCGTCTTTAAAATCCCTGCTTAAAAGGTCTTGATCTTTTTCAGATTTTTTAGCCACTTGTCCATAAGCACCAGTGGAATGGCGAATAGACTCAAAGTTTTCTCCTTCAATCAAACCCTCATCCAACATATCGCCAAACATCTGGGTATTGGGAAGTGGTTGCAAATGCTGAATTAGATGCCAATCGAGTTTCGCACATCGAGTAACTTCAATTGTATCTAACAGCTGCCGGTAAGTTTCGCCAGGAAAACCAATGATAAGAAACACTTTAGTAAAAATTTGCGGATATTTGAGGAGAACCTCAGCAGCCTTAAGGAACTTCTCAACTGACACAGGTTTTTTTACCGACTTCAAAATGTCTTTGTTACCGGATTCCAAACCAATATTAATGCCAATACAGCCACTTTCTGTTGCACAAGCAACCATTTCATTATTAATTGACGTTGCAATTACTCCGTTTGAACAATCCCATGTAATATCAATATTCTTGCGAACTATCTCATTTAAAAGCAACATGCTTTCGCGTTGATTATAAAAAAAATCATCATCAAGCCACATAATATGTTCTACTCCAAAATCATTACTAAGCATCAAGAGTTCACCAATAACTGATTGAACACTTCTGCGACGTACTCCTAACCCATTAAAATTGTTTACACTACAAAAAGTGCATTGACCGCGACACCCTCTATTAGATAAAATAGTTGAAAAACGGGTCTTTTCAGGTATGAGATATGTATAACTACCTACTTTACCAGATTTCGAAAGTTCAATAGGGTTCATAAGGTCGTGTGCTGGAATTTCATTGAGATTATCACCCTTTGGTACCATTCTTCCTGAAAAACTAAGCAACTTGTTATTAATATTTAACGCAACCTGCTTAAGGGAGATTACAGGCTTTCGTTCATTTACGACTTCTGCAAAATGCCTGAATGCAACATCACACTCATACAGAAAATAAAACTCAGCTCCCAGATCCTTAATAAGTCTATCCTCTGAATTACTATCTGTTAAACTATTAGTTATATGAACGCCTCCTACCGCAAGTGGTATTTGGGGTGCCAATGTTTTAATTTCGGCGCAAACAAGATTTAATGATCTATGGGTTTGTGTAAACATACAAGTTATGCCTACCAAATCAGGCTTATATTTTAAAAGTTTCTCAGCAAGAGCCTTTCTCCAAACATTGTCGAAATTGAAATCCTCCATGATATTACTGGACAAACAAGCACTAAGTACTATGCTGTTGAGGTTAAGTATTTCGACTTCGATACCATCTTTTCTCAAATGCGTAGCCATTATACCAAAACCGTAAGGAGGATAATTAGGGTACCGTCCTCTCTTTGCCGTCTCATATTTAAAAAGACTTAAGTCAGCATCCGGAGGTAATACAAACAAAACTTTCTTAATCCTTCGTTTTGGAAATTGAGTACAGAGAAATCTCTCAGCTTCAAAAATAATCTCTTCGATATTCGCAAATGCAGGATTATCCGAAATTATGCTTTGCCATTCTGCTTTATCAGAAACTAAAGTTTCCTCTGATAGATCAAACATAAGTATTCTTCCTATATTTAGCCCTTTTGTGCCACAAAACTTTCATAAGTCCGACAAATTCCATCTTTTAGTTCCACTTTATATTGCCATCCAAGTTTAGTTATTTTGGAAATGTCTTGCAGTTTAACTAAAACACCATCCGGCTTTGAAATATCATATACAATTTCTCCTGTATAACCAATTACTTCTTTCACAATCTCAGCCAGATCCCTAACAGTGTAGTCCTTCCCGGTACCAATGTTAAAAACCTCATTACCAGAATAATTTTGCATTAAAAAAATCACTGCATCCGCCAGATCATCAGAGAATAAGAAATCTCTGGATGGACGGCCTGATCCCCATAAAACTACTTCTTTAGAATTATTACACATGGCGTCATGGATCTTTTGAATCAGTGCAGGCACAACAAGAGAGTTCATTGGCTCATAGTTTTGATTGATACCATAAAGATTAGTGGGAATCACAGAGATGAAATCAGTGCCATACTGTCGATTGTAGGATTCACACATTTTAAGGCCTGCAATTTTGGCAACCGCGAATGGCTCATTCGTTGGTTCCAGATAACCGGAAAGGAGATGTTCCTCCTTTACGGGTTGTGGAATCGTTTGTGGATACATGGAAGAACAACCAAAAAAGATGAGTTTTTTTACTTCACTTAGAAAGGCTTGATGAATAATATTAGTCTGAAGAATTAAATTTTCATAAATGAATTCTGCGCGATAGGTGTTGTTGGCGTAAACTCCACCAGTTTTTCCTGCTGCCATAAAGATATAGTTGGGCTTATCTTCTTCAAAAAAACGTTTCACGTGCTTTTGACTCGTCAAATCCACTTCTGAACGTGATTTGGTAATTAAATTATTGTAGCCTCTCTTCACAAGCTGGCGTACTATTGCTGAGCCCACTAATCCCTGATGACCGGCTATATATATTTTATCGTTCTTTTGCATCTACTTGCTAATGGGGAGCATAAATAAAACATTATTATTTATCGAAATAATCTATAATTGCCTTCATAAAATCCCCATTATTATTGTAATGTGGCGAAGTAATCAGATTGCCGTCGATAACGACTGGAATTTTATGCTGATAATCAGCGCCTGAATTTCTTACATCAGCCTCAATACTCCAATAAGCCGTCATTTTACGGCCTTTGGTTATTCCTGCTGAGATGAGAATCCAGGGGCCATGACAGATAGCGGCAACAAGCTTATTTTGTTCATTCATATCTTTCACGAACTCCAGTACTTCCGGGATCAACCGAACTCTATCAGGCGCTTCAAATCCTCCGGGAAGTAAAACCAAATCAAAATTATCAGCATTCAAATCTTTTGTATTCATAGTTGCCCTGGCCGGCACACCATATTTACCATACACAACCGCACCATCTTTCGTTGCCACTTCAACAGAGAAATCAGCTTCCAGCAACCTATAGTATGGGTATACGTATTCTTCATCCTGAAATCCCGGACCAGTAATTATTACAGCATGTTTTTTCATTCTATACAATTTCCTTTAAATAAAATAGCAATTATAACTTGAAAAATAAAGGTACACCGCTTCCCTCCAAAACCGACAAATGTTCCATAACACCTGTCCTACTTGGACACAAAGGTAAGATTCTCATTTTCAGTTCCTTTTTATGTTCTAAGACCAATTATTGATATTGATCAGGTTGTACCTTACTCATAGTCCGACTTTCTCCATAATCTTATCCCAGTAAATCTTATGGCTGTAACATTCTATCACTTTGCGCCTGCCGTTCTCGGCTATTCGCACTCTATCTGCATCATTTTTAAGATAGTAACGGATCTTGTCGACCATATCTTCTTTTGAGCTAAATGAAACATAGTCTTTACCTTCTTCTAACAGGCTAGCAGTCTGTGGATTTTCGGATTCCAGCAGCATGGCACATGAAAGCATGGTCTCCCACACCCTTCCCTTGATCTGATGATTATCTACGCCGTATGAAAAATTAAGTCCAATCTTTGACTTTCCCAGTATCCTGTAATTCTCTTCCGTCGATAAAAACGTATTATTTTCGAATACACTTATAAACCCGGCAATATTGCACTCCATCAAGTAAAGCAAATACTCTTTCCGTTGCGAACGATAGCCACCAATCCGCCCCGTAAAAACAACATCAATGGTTTTCTCAAGAGGCTTAAATAGTTTGATGGAATGTGCACCTGGAAACACAAGGATCTTATCTTTTTGTTCTACTGGCAATTCCCTACAGCCTAAGAGGAACATAGGATTATCATTGATTACCAACAGATCAAAAATTGGGAGCGCGGGAATAATGACATTTTCCATAAATCCATTGTAAATTGTATCTTCCCAGATAGCAATAAATTTTGTACCGGTTTTACTTTTTAATTTTTTTATCAGAGATAAAGCCGGTGCGGTATATAAAGAAGAAGCATAACAATAAAAAACTACCAGATCAGGCTGTTCACGCAATACTTTTTCAAAAAACTCGGCCTGGTTACCTATTAATCTCCTTCCAGAATCCCAATAAAAAAGTTCAAGATCGCCTCTGGCTTTCAGAGAATCATCCAATATGTAGAATGAATTTTTATGAAAGATATCAATCTCTTCTCCATCTCCACCCCGAAGCCTGTCCCTACATAATAATATTAATTTCCTTTTTCGCCCTGAAACGGCTTTCACAATCCTCTGCCCCGCCGTAGCAGCCCACACTAGTCCAATCAGCCTTTCTCCTGCGTTAAAGAACCAATCATAAACCTTACCTTGAATTCGATTCAATCGAATAAGGACGTTTTTACGAAGACGATAGGGTTGGCTTAAAAGACTTTTAACTTTGTAATAACTCATCCGGTAAAGAATTTAACACACCACTAACTGACAGTCATTTCAGCAACAAGTATAACTGAGCATTTTAAACTTCTAAAACTAGAACGCAAATTTTATCAAAAATAAAGCTCACCCAATGTCCACATAATCCATTAAATGTCGGAAGGGTTGAAAAAATTTGATAATCGTCGAAACTCAAATGATATTCTTCCTCGCAATCTATACATTAACCCAGGTTTCCCTGGTTTCATTTCATTCAAATATTCTTCATATGATTCAGTATCTATGTCAATATTACTGAGTATCTTAGCTAGGAATCTGGTTTCTCGCAAATTATCTAATTTGCAAAATTCGTATAAAGATTTGACATTATCTAACCTCTGATCATAGCGAATTGATTCATAGATACATCTATGCCATTTATGACCTTTGACAGGTTCGATAGATATTGCTTTTTCAAACAATTTCTCACTTCTTTTGTTGCGTAATTCATCTGGTAATTCTGATTTGGGAATACGCACAGCATGAATCTTCAGGTACGAGGCAGCCATTTGAGCATCCCATATCCAATGAAATTTCCACAAATCCGGTTGATATTCCCATTTCTGAATTTCCCAGTAAGGATCTAAAAATACGGCCCAGGTTGCCTGATATTCGTCAGTTAGGTTTTTATTGTCCTGCTCCAAGTATCTGTTCACACTATAGAACTGCTTCACATTCAGTCTTTTCTGAATCAAATCAATATAGGATTCAGCTACTGTCTGTGGCATCTCTCCGAGAGACCCTGTATTATAGGCGATATCAAATGAAAACTTTTCAAAATCAGAAGCCAAAAATGCTGGAACAAAAGTGAAATCTGCTGATATATCTATTTTAGAAATGGATTCAACAGTTGTTACAACTTGAAACTTCGAGTCAGGAAAACTCTTTCTAAGATTAGCATAACTCATAGTAAGCGTGCCAGGTATATCAATAATTGTACAGCGGGCTGATGGATTAATTAATTTTACTACTCTGATCATAGATCCCAATCCAGCACCAATATCTAATACATTAACATTTTGTTGGGTTATCGTTTCCAATGTATCAAGGCAAATACAGAAACGCACCAGGAAATCTATTGATATCAATCTACCGTTACTTTCTAATGCTAGTTCTGGAAGTGTAAAGGTTGACTCGGCTACATTTTTATCCAAATCCTCCAGATTAAAACCTTGATCCTTGATGTATTGTAAGTAAAATTCAACCAAAAGACCAAAATGCTTTGACTTCGTATTAAAAAGTTCATCAGCTAAGTAAATTAAACCTGTTTTCTGTACAGATTGTATTATTTTGACAATATCTCTGGATTTTGCATTTTCTAGAAAATTTTTGTTAGAAGCCTTCCACATTCCAGAAATAAAAAATCTGCTCGAACTTGTTTCCGTATTCCCCAACTCATTTATAAACTTTAGCTCTTCAAATGTCACTTCCTTAACAGGGGGATTATACATTTTAAATATTCACTCCTTCCATACGTGTATATTTTCCACGAAACAACTTAAATTGTGCAAATCTATACAGTAGTAATTTTCTCCATTCTCTTTTACTTCAGTTTAAATACCTACTGTAACCCCTATCACACAAATAAAATCAACATATTTACCTCAATCCGGCCACTTTATTAAATTTGTCGTTTCTCTCCAATAATTCCTGGAGACTGCCACTATCATGAATTTCTCCATCTACCATAAAGTAAACACAGTCACATCTTTCAACTGTTGATAACCGATGAGCGATAATAATAATTGTTTTTTCTCCACTAAGCTCTTCAACCGCCTTGGAAATTTCGGCTTCCGTCTCTCTATCTAAGGCTGATGTTGCTTCATCCATTATTATAATATCCGGATCATTATATAAGGCCCTGGCAATATTCATTCTTTGTCTTTGGCCTCCTGAAAGCCGTATACCCCTTTCACCAATTGTGGTATTCACACCTTGAGGCATCATTTTGACAACATCACTGAGCCGTGCAACCTGAATTGCTCTATTAATTGCCCTGTCGTCAATCAGGTGATCGGGAACGGCAAAAGCAATATTACGGCGTAGGGTTTCATCGCGAAGAAAGCTGTCCTGAGGTACATATCCAATGTTGGAACGCCATATATCCAGACATTTAGAAATACTTTCTCCGTCCGCACATACCTCTCCGGAATAAGGAGACAATAACCCGAGAAATATATCAATCAAAGTCGATTTTCCGGCACCGGATGCCCCCACAAAAGCAATAGATTTTCCTTTATTTATAGTTAAAGAAATGTTATGGACCGCATCATTACTTCCACCAGAATAACGGAATGATACATTGCGCAATTCTATCGTAGAGTTAAAAGATGTTTTCATTGCTGGTGTCAACTTACCTTTTCCAAAATCATCTTTTTCTGATTCCTGGCTAAATATTTTTAATTCCTTACAAATAGTATCTTCTAATACACGATGAAAGTCTATTGTATGCATTCCACTAATAATCTTAGTTGCCGAAACTACCAGGCGAAACGAAGCAGTAGCAAACAAAGCAATGGTCGGAAAAATATCAGCTCCCGCCTTACCTTTGTATATAAAGAAGACTATCAACAATATGAGGCTGCCCGCAACCATAGGTTCAATAATTACACGTGGCATTTGGTTTAGAATATAATTGTCACGCCTAACAGTTCCAAGTTTTTTTGAGTTTTCTACAAATTCTCTGGAAAAATAATCTTGACAATTCCTTACTAACACTTCCTTGATTGCTCCGAAACTCTCAAGAATTGTTTTCGCAGTCAATCCCATGAAATAATGACTTTCTTTTCCAAGCCTTCTCAATTTGGTACGAAACAAGCTATAAGTTACCCAAACAATCGGGGCAATGAACAAAGCAGCACAAACAGTCATTAAATAATTTGTAAACAACAACAGCACCACTACAAAGACAACGATCACTGCTTCAGATAGAATTAGAAAAAGTGGCTGCAGGCCACCGGCAAAGATGTTATCTACAGCACTTGTGTTTCTTAGCAATAGTGCACTGTTGCTTTGAAGATGAAAATTGTAATCCGAACGTAGATATCCCAGGTAAAGCAGGTTGCCCACCTGAACTCTTTTTTTGATCAGATAATTTTGCTGAATAAACATCGATAAAAGATAGTAACTATTTTTTATAACTAACAAAAATATTAGTGCTATCCCAAAAGCAATTAAGAAGTTTTGTGCTGATTGAAACGAAAGGATATCATAAAAGAAATTGAGCAATCTGTTTTCATGGATAATTTCGGGATTGGTAACCATGCCGATAAAAGGGAAAATCATTCCCAGCCCTACCATTTCAAGAAATCCGGAAATCAGCATTAATAAGAAAATGCCGAGCATTTGTACTTTCTCACGACGATTAAATAATTGCAGAATAAACTTCAACCAGATTCCTCAATACTTAATACTCAAAGGTCTTGATTATTCTCTAAATACCACCTATAAGCCAAGCTTAATCCAGCTTCAAGGGGCACAGAGTGTTTCCATCCTAAATCCATAAAGCGATTGCTATCTAAAAGTTTTCTCGGCACTCCATCAGGCATGGATTTATCCCAACTAATTTCACCATTATACCCTACGGTAGAAGCAATCATATTTGCCAAATCTTTGATTGAAATATCAATACCTACACCAACATTATAATGCTTATTCTCAAGCTCTTTTGAATGCTCAACTGCGAAAATAGATGCATCTGCCACATCTTCACTGAAAATGAATTCTCGTCTTGGACTTCCATTTCCCCATAAAATAGTTTTCTTTTCTTTATTTTCTTTTGAAATATGAAGTTTAGTAATCAGGGCAGACAGTACATGAGAATTATCAGTGTCAAAATGATCACTTGGGCCATACATTGTATTCGGAACAAGAGCAATGAATCTGTTGGTATTAAATTGCGTGTTATAAGTCTTACACGCTATTACACCTGCCATCTTCGCTATAGCATAAGCTTCGCTCGTCTCCTCAATCTTCCCTGATAACAAATATTCCTCTTTTATTGGCTGGGAAGAATGCTTGGGATATATACACGACGAACCATAAAAAACTAAATGTTTAACGCTATATTCGTTAGCAACCTCAAAAATATTGTCCTGTATGGCAATGTTTATATGTAAGAAGCGATATGGATATGTTCTGTTAGCAATTATTCCTCCGGTAGTACCCGCCGCAAGAAAAACATACTCTGGCTTGTTCTTTCTAAAGAATGATTTCACATCATCATATCGAGTAAGATCTAGTTCTTTATGTGTTCTGGCAATTATATTGTGAAACCCGTTATTCTCCAATTTCTTGATCAAAGCCGATCCCAATAGGCCAGTATGCCCGGCAACATAAATTCTTGAATCTTTATCCACGTATATCTATAAGGACACAGATCTTAACTGAAACAAGTAGACAGAAAATCCTCTTCATCACCAACACCAGTATTCACTTGTACACAGAATC
>NYYU01000021.1 GCA_002685955.1 Parcubacteria group bacterium
TCTGCTTCCCCCTTTCTTAATCCAATTATATAGCTTTATACTAACTTTACAACTGGATCAGTTTTTGGGGAGCAGGTCACTCTATGTAAACCTGATAAATGCAGGAGAGATTAGCGGGGCATTAGATATAGTGTTAGAAAGGCTGGCAACATACAGAGAAAAAACCCAGAAACTCAAACGGAAAATCATAAGCGCTATGATGTACCCCGCGACGGTTATCACTGCATCTTGTTTAATATTAACCTGTATTATGATATTCATAATTCCCAGGTTTGCAATGATGTTTGAAGAAATGGGTATTGCTCTTCCATTTTTAACCCGGGCAATAATAACAATCAGTAACTTTCTGATTACTCATTGGTATTCTATATTTGGAATTCCTGTTGCCGTTTTCGTACTTACCAAGCTAATCGGAAAAATAAAGAAATGTAAATTAATAATTGATAGGTTAAAATTTAAGATGCCAATCTTTGGAAGTCTGATAAACAAGTCAGTTATTTCGAGATTTGCAAGGACTCTTGCAACACTGATATCAAGTGGTGTGCCTATCCTGGAGGCCTTAAATAATGTGAAGGATATTACAGGGAATACAGCAATGACTGAGGCCGTAAACATGATACACGACAGTATCCGTGAAGGAGAAAGTATCGCAAGTCCGCTACGAGAATCGAAGATATGTGAGGCCATGGTAGTAAATATGGTTGAAATAGGAGAGCAAACCGGTGAACTTGATAAGATGCTTGTAAAAATTGCTGATAATTATGACAACGAGATCGATAGTATTGTTGAATCAATGACAAGCATGCTGGAACCACTTATAGTTATATTCCTGGGCATATCAGTTGGTACGATCGTAATAGCACTCTTCCTGCCGCTTATAAAACTGATGAACAGTCTGGGGGGCGGGATATAGTGTCAGGAATTGCAAATTTAAGAATTGAGGGATTGAAGAATTCCTAAACACCTTAATCTCTTTATAAAATGAAACCTATCAACATTCAATCTTCAATATTAAATCGTAAATCACCAATCGTAAATCTAAAATCAAAAAATGGTTTCACACTCCTGGAGCTATTAGTCGTTATAGTAATCATAATGTTCCTTGCCGGAATCACAATCCCGATCATCTCTTCTATTCAGACCAATACCAAGAAAGGGGTCACCTCGGCACAGATAAGCCAACTGGAAATTGCACTGAAGCAGTTTGAAAGTGATTTTGGTGTCCTCCCTCCGGACACTTATACAGCAAACCCAATTTCTATTGGCGGTGTTTCTATACCGGTCGATTCTGATCTTGACACATCCTCAAAATGCCTTGTATTCTTTTTGGGTAGTAAATTTACATTCACCTCACCCAGTTTTAATGATATATACGGCCCGTATATAGAATTTAAAAGGGTACAATTAGATGAGGTTGTAGGTGCAACCTTTGGTACCGACACATACATTAATATCGAAGGGATAAATGGATTAACCAAGGTATATCAGTATAAAGATCCCTTTGGAAGTCGATATTATTCTTACGATAGCAGCTCACCATCTAATAACACAGCATCATTCGATATTTATTCATGGGGTCCTGATAAATCAGATAATTCCGGAGCCTCCACAAGTGATGACATTACAAACTGGTGAAAAGGGTTTTACATTAATGGAGCTATTGGCCGTAACAGGCATAATTATCGTAATTGCGGCTTCCATATTGACCGTCCTTCCGGGTTTACGTGAAAAGGCTCAAGGAAAAGCAACAAAGGCGTTCATAAACCGTATAGAAATAGCTATGGAGCAATACTACAATGACAACAGGTCCTACCCCACCGGCAACATTACAAATGTAAAGACTGCACTTGAGCCATCTGTCTCAACAGCAAAACAATATATTGAATTTATTGACAACGAAGTAAACGATGATGATAATATTCTAGACTATTGGGGAAATCCTTTTGTATATGCCACTCCCGGAACTCAAAATACCGGCTCATACGACTTATACTCAACCGGCACGGACGGAATAACAAGTTCATCCGGCAGTGATGCTGATGATATTAATAACTGGAGCCGGTAACCCATAATGCAGCATTGCCGCCCGCCTGTACCTATTCGGGCAGGCAACCAAGTTTGCCCGCCCGGCAAGCCGTTCGGACGGGAAGTGCCTTTCTGTCCGCCAGTTTGCTAGGCGGGAAGTGAACTAAAGTGTCTAAAGTTAAAAAAATGTTTTCTCACCCCATCCTTCGCCCTTCGCTCATTTTAAACCTTAGACACTTTGAACGATATTTTTCTAACTGATATAATTCTTCACATGATGAAAAGAAGTGGATTTACACTCGTTGAGATGCTCGTTGTAATAGCAATTATCATCCTGGTAAGTGTTGTGGCCGTGCCTGCAATTACACCATTCCTCAAGGGACAAAGATTAAATAAAGGCGCACGCATAGTTCAGGCACAAGCCCTGGCAGCAAGGGTTATGGCGATTAACTCAAGAGAAACACGACGGCTCGTGTTAGACTCAATAAACTATAAACTATCAATTATCGGTACCGATACAACTATATTAGCAAAAGCAGAGTTCCTTCCGGATACAATTGAATTTGGTATAAGTACAGGGTCATGGACAGTCGGAACAAGCACTGTATCCTTTGACCCAAACGGCTCTGCTGACACTTCAACCCTGGGCACGGATACAGTTACAATTCAAGACAAGCAGGGCAACAAAAAGAATCTCAAGATAATCAGTTATACAGGACAGATCTTCAGTGACTAGGAACCTAACCAGAAAGAATCGGAACAAGATCTACGAATTACGAATTGCGATTTGGGATTTGTTTCTTTTGTATTTAAATCGTAAATCTAAAATCGTAAATCTAAAATCACAAGCCGGTTTTACACTCATAGAAATAGGTATAGCTATCTTCATCCTTGCCGTCGGACTGGTAAGCATGTTAACCCTGCTCCCTATCGGAGTTGACTCCATGAAGAAGGTAACCCAATATTCCAATGCAGCCGTTCTCTCTGAATCGGCAATATCATATCTGAAGGCAAATGATATAGTAACCTTTGTGGGTACAAATACCGGCAGCAATACATATCCTGATACCGATATTAATCAAGCTAAACAGTTTGAAGATTCCTCCGGGAATACAATTTTTGCTCAATATTCCTGGCAGGCAGTTGTAAATAATGAAACAACTGACAACCACCTTGTCAGGGCACAGATAGCCATATTCAGAAATTTTGATTCTTCTCAATTCGGGACAGGAACGGCTGATTTTGCGGCAAGCACAACTGTATCAACTATATCAGCATTTCCTTCATGGCTGACGTCCAAACACTACATAAGGGCGGACAGTGATAAATTCTGGTATAGAATCGATAGTATGGGTACTTCAACAATTACTCTGGAAGGACCGTTTTTAGGAACCACAGGAACCGGCCTTGTATTTTCTGCAACCAACGACATTATAGACATCTACGAAACCATGTTTTCAAAACGATGAATCATAAGACAAAAACACCTTTAACGCTCCCCGGACATAAGGCGCCGAGGACAAGGAGAGCGCTCCCCGGACAAAAGACGCCGAGGACAAGAGAGAAAAATAATTTATAAATGAAGAGTACGAATAGTAAACAATTGCCAATAGTCAATAATCAATATTCAATGGTCAACCATTCCGCCTTCACCCTTGTAGAACTCATCGTAGCTGTATCCCTGTCTGCAATGATTATACTTATTACGGCTATAATCTTTAGACAGGCAAGCAGCGCTTTCTCTGAGTCGGATGCACGTAATGAAGTATACCAGAACGTAAGAACGGCCTTTGATATAATAAAGAGGGATATTTCCGGTTCCACCTTAAATACTAATTATGAATTATTCAAAGCATTTGATGATGTCTCTGCGGCCACCTATAATATCATTGAGGCAAAGGAGGGAAGTGATATACTCACGCTTCTATCCAGCACCCCCACTCTCCCAGACAAGCCGGTTGCCCTGATTACATATTTCCTGGATATTTATAATACCCTGAGAAAAGCTGAGATTACGGGTACCAGTACTCTTAACTCGAGTATCGCAGGTTTTGATCCTGATACGGCAACCGGTTATCAACTCGGCTTTAATGTCAGTACATTGCAGTTTAGATATCAGGATACAGACGGAACATGGGGAGATACATGGGATAGCACAACAAGTAAATACCTGCCGGATGCAGTAGAAGTAGCAATGACAATCTCAGACATGCGTAATCGATACACAGGAACGTCTACAAATATAATATCTATACCGTGAGAAGGATGTACGATTTACGATTTGAGATTCCCGTCCGAACGGCATAGCCGGACGGGTACGATTGATGATTGTAGATTGAATATTGATGATGTAACCAACAAGAGAATTTAATATTAGAATACTTTTTTGTGCCTTTGTGTCTTAGTGGCTCAGAAATAAACAATGGCTGACTTGAAAAAAGAAGAGGGTTATATATTAGTAGCCATCATTGGCATATTGACAATCCTTTCATTGTTGACGATTACATTCGCCACGTTGTCACGAATAGAAACCAAGGCTACCAGGAATTATGCCGACAGTGTTAAATGCGAGATGGTTGCAAAGGCCGGACTGGAACATGCATTATATATCATACGACAGGATAAGTTCGGAACTGATACACTTGCGTATAATGATAATGATAATAACAATTATGGGCTAGATGAAAACTTTGACTCCTCTGGTACATCATGGCCCGGCGATGGTGTCTTTCCAGACACTGGTACTGATGATTATGATAATGATGGTAATGGTGCAGATGACTCTACATGGATATACTTTCCCTTAACTGCTGTAGCCGGTACAAGCACAACTGCCATACGTCTCCCGGGAAACCTCCTTGCAAGATATGCCGTACTGATAACCGATGATAAAGAGGCGAGAATCAACATAAATGTAACAGGAAATAAGGCTGGTGGCCCTTCACATGCCTCTAATGAAGGCTGGTCGACATTTGAGATCGACCTTTCTAATATTATTGAACAGGCTGCCGGTATAAGCTCGGGAGTTGCGAACAATATAGCTGGCGACATTATCGACGCAAGATTCGGAACAGATACAGCCTCTGGCACAAGTGGCACAAATGACGATTTAGGAATAGTACCTGACCCTGCATCAGATGGCATTGATAATGACGGAGATTCAATTGTTGACGAGGCGGATGAAGTTACTGATGAACCAAACGAATTCAATTCAATCTCTCCCTATGGTGATGATGTGCCCTTTGGCCTTCTATCAGAGGCCGAGATTATGGGTACCTCATCATACGAGAGCAGACTTGAAGAAATCTTCACCACTAGAGGTGTCTCTCAAGCTGATCAGAACACTCTTAAAGGATGGCTAACAACCTATTCCGCCGACACTATACTTTGTCCAGAGTATCAACTGGATGGTGTTGGCACATCTACTATGTTAAATATCAATGCACTGGTAAATAATGAAGGTGCGTATACTAATACAGGAACTTATAATACTAACAAAAAGGCAGCGATGCTCGTGGATGTTCTTACCGCGGGAGGTGTGCCGGATGTCGAACGTCAACAAATAGCCGTTAACATAATAGACTTTATTGATTCCAACGGAACGGCAACCTCATACAATGACGGGTCAAACACATACTATGGTGTTGACAGCACTCCCTACATAAATGAAGTAGAGGCAAGGGTATCAGGTGGTAGAGATAAATATATAGAATTATACAACCCGTACGATGCGGATGTTGGAGCGGGCTGGAAGATCAAGCTGGATGGCGGTGCAACCGAGATAATCCTTGCTGGCAACGTCCCTGCCGGGTTGTACTATGTTATCGATGAAACCGGTGCTGAAGGAGGAGACCAGAGTGATGCCAATGTTGGCAATCTTGATGACGGCGGTGAAGAATTAACCTTAGAGGACAATAATGATAATGTCATGCAGAGAACACACTACGGAGATGCAAACAACAATCAAAGCCGACAGCTAAACGACCCGAGGCCGATACCCTTAACCGCGTCTGCAGCCGACCCATGGGAATGGACAGATGCAAATAGAACTTCCGGTGCGGAAAATAACAATTATGACCCAACGGATGGCGATGACGGCTGGACAGGTGCTACACATGCTGACAGCTTTTTTGTGCCAAACAGTAGATTTTCCAATAAGGGGTATCTGGGTTATATTCACAGAGGAAGCGAGTGGTCCAGCTTTAAGATTGATGACACGATAGCCTATCCGGATGTACTGCAATACATCACCATAACAGACCCGTCTATGGACAATATTGACAATGATGGAGATGTTGATAAAGATTCAGTTGATACAGGTTCTCAGGCAGGTGATTTTGACGGGCCTGAGTACCGTATCCCTGGTCTGATTAATGTAAATACTGCACCCGTCGAAGTTCTGGAGTCATTGCCGGATATAACGAACGCAATAGCAATAGCAATTCAGGGCGATGCAGATAAACCATTTTCTAGCATAGGAAATTTGTTGGAAGATGTACCCGATATTACAAACACAGGTGCTACCAAATGGGATAAAGAAAAACCGTTCCGCTCAATCTCAAACCTGATAACGACACGTTCAAATGTCTTTACGGTTTATGTCACGGCTCAAGTAACAGATGAAGCATTAACTGTATTTGCCGAAAAGAGGATTCTGGCAATCGTTGACCGTTCTGTCGACCCGATCAGGGTACGATATTTCAGGTGGATTGTGGAATGAGAACAAACAGACACTTAACCACGGAAACCTGCCCGAACTGACTGGTCAGGCGGGGACACGGAGTGACACAGAAGCAGGAAGTACGATTGAGTGATTAAAGAATTTCTGAATTAA
>NYYU01000022.1 GCA_002685955.1 Parcubacteria group bacterium
AACTTTTGCAGTTCTAATATTTCTGAAATTAGATAATATCAAATGTTCAAGGATCAATTCATTAGTAGCCTTATAGGCTTCCTCACTATAAATTATTTCAGCTACAGGTCCATGACAGTAATTATAAAAGAAATTTTCTTTATCCACTTCTTTCCTCCTACCGTTATATTAATTTATTTCTTATCATCAATTCAGCCATTTCGATATCGTCCTGACCATCCAGGTCATAAGCATTATATAGTGGAATAATGATTGGTATACTTGGACGGCCAAAAAATGTTTTATCTTCAATCAAAGATTTTGTTCTGGTTACTATTAAATTTCCATAGGTATAATAAACAGGCTTTGTTTGCTTACTATATCCCTTTTCTCGCTCTTTTTCATATGCAAAGGCTATATCTTTGTCATTATCAAACATAATACGTTGATTGTGAGCATGGAATTGATGAGGCACTTTTATTACCGTTTGTGAACTTTTGGCTTTAGAATTATTCTTTAAGGCATTTACTGTTGTATCAATCTGTTTACTTGTTATAAATATAGACGTTGGCTGAAACAATACAAGAATTTCCGCTACCCCACCTTCTTTTTTCAGCAAATTATCCGCGACGTCTATCATTACATCGATTGAAGCGGTAAGGTCACCACCCAAATGGGTTGGTCTCTCAATAACTTCTACGTCGTACGCTTCCACAGTTTTAGCAATTTCCTCATGATCAGTGGAACAAATAATTCTGTCAATTGTTTGTGCTTTTTTTGCAGCATTGATTGTATAGACAATGAGGGGTTCTCCGCAAACAGGTACGATATTTTTTAAGGGTATACTTTTCGACCCTCCTCGAGCAGTTATTATTCCCCAGACGGTATTATGCAATATGTTCATGTTCAAAAGTTTTTTCTAATTCAGCAATAACCATATCAACAACGTACCGTTCAGTCTTTTCCCAGGCATCTCTTGTACAACCACCTATTTTGGGAGTAATAATGAGATTGTCATGTTGCTTTGCATATTTGATAAGTTGATGTTCAATAAGTTTGTCCTTGAAACCGGGAAGATGCTCTCCCGCCAACATATCAAGGCCAGCACCTCCAAGATGCCCTGAAATCAAGGCATCAAGTAAAGCATTTTCGTTTACGATACCACCTCTGGCAGTATTAATTATATATGACCCTTGTCTTATCGATTGTAAGAATTTTCTATCAATGAGATTTTCTGTTTCAGCATTTAAATGTACGTGAATTGATATTATATCGCTTGACTTTGCTAAATCATTTAAATTTTCGCACGTTATGTAGAGATCGTTTCCAACGTATGGATCATAATAATAGACTGTCATCCCAAAGGCTTTTCCATACCCGGCAACTAACGATCCAAGACGACCAAGTCCCAGTATGCCAAGTGACATCTCCGAAATCATTCTGGGAGTTTTCTTTCCAAACTCACGGCCAATCCATTTCCCTTCACACACGGATTCATAAGCCGAAGGAATACGTCTCGTAACGGCCAATAGTAATCCCCAGGCATGTTCAGCAGTTGAAGTGATGGTAGATAAATATTTTTGCTCATTCTTTAGGGAGCAGATGTTTATATTCTCCTTGAGAACATAATCTACATCTATGTGAAATAGGCCGGTCGTAGGTGATGCAATAGCTTGAAGATTTTTGCAACTGTTTATCTTTTCTTGTCCTAAATAATATTCCATTGGAGCAAAAATAACGTTTGTTTTGCTTAGTATTTCATCTGTATCGTAATCCGGATTAGGAAGAGAAATAATATTAAAATATTTTTCAAGATACTTTATTGTACTTGTTTGTAAATGTTGGCATTCATAAAACAATACTATTGGTTTTATCATTGTGATTCCTTTACAACAACACTTATGCTACTCTTTGTTTTAATATCCATTTGCCGTTTTCTTTTTTCCATAAATTAGGACGTTTTTCTCTATATGCATTTACCACATCCCAAAATTCTTCTTCAGTCATATCCATGTAATTTAGAAACTCAGTGAAATATTTATCAGGAAATATGTGGTCATATTGATGAACAAGGGCAACTCCTTCTTCCCTGGTTAAATGGTTTTCTCTGATCTCATGTGCTGCATCGGAAGTCGCCCTGCCAAGGCCAAATTTAATCAATGAGAAATAATAATGAATCGGGTCCGTAAAGTCGTCGAGGCTGGCATATTTGTTATATGTACCTTCTGAGTGCCCTTCCGGATTGGTTCGGAATCCATAATGTTCCGAGACATAATAGAAATTTTCCTGAGGAATCCATTTATGATAATACCCAAACCAATGAAACTCAATTCCCGCTTTTGTAAGTTTTTCCGCCTCCGGCGGAGCAAAATACTTTAGGCAGGGATCATGTTGTTCCTCCTTATGGAGGTAGCCGTTTTCTACTCCAAATTTAACCATTTCATCAGTTCTGGCTCCTTTATGATATAGATCAACCCAATCACCTATCGGTTGGCCGGGCAGGTCTTTATTTTTTAGAGAGCCTCCGTATTCCAGCTCACCATTTTCACCAAACATAACAAGTTTAACTCCTAGATCCAATGCAACATGAAAGGCATAAGAAACCTGCCCCCGCCCAAAAGCTTCAAAATGATTGCCTATTAATACTAACCCTAATTTTGCTATTTTTCTTTGTACCATGCGATTGGGTGTGAAAAGGTGGCTGGAAATGCCGGAGTTAATCATGTTTTGAATATTCTGAAATCCTATCTCTGTATATAAAAGTGGTGACCAGGTAACGGATAACGGATTCATGCCATACTCATATTTAAGTTTATGCGCGATGGTGCCGGAGTCCTTTCCGCCGCTACAGGGAACAATGACATCAAAACGACCATCCTTGCTTCGATGTTTATCCAATAATGCATTAAAGTTTTTTTGCTTTAGATCCCAATCAACTATTTGTTGTTTTTCTTCCGCCCATCTGCAAGCACCGCAAACTCCCTCATTATCTAATACTATTCGTGGTCTTTGATTTGAGACTACACACTTTTTACAAAATATAACTTCTTCCGGCAGAGTTGAGAGTTGTCGCTCAAAGATTGTATTTTTAGCATGTTCTCCATAAGGTATTTTATGTGTTTGCAGTTTTGGTAAATACAAGTAGTTGCCTATCTGGGCCATCAATTTCTTCTAAACAATAATTTTGCTATATAATACATTTCTCTAAAACAATGCTACCTATTAAGCACTTTACATAAGTACAATTACAGATTTTCATTAAGAAATTTTATGCCTAAGTTTCCAGTCTCCATTTTCTTTTTTCCAAAGATGTGGAGGTCTGAATTTATCACATAGTTCATGAAAATAATCCGGCTTCATTCCAATAAAATCCATTATTTCATGAAAATATTGCATTGGAAACTCTCCATCAAAGCGACGTACTAACGCCACGGCTTCCTCTCTTGTAAGATGTTTATTGCGAATTTCCTGTGATGATTCAATCGTTGTGCGTCCCAACCCGAATTTAATGTACATTGTGTAGTAATTAAACCCGTCGATACGGTCATCCAAGCTTATGTATTTGGTGTACGTACCCTCCGTTCTTGAGGGATTTACCTGGAAGCCGCAATTTTCGGTTGCATAATAAAATGCCTCCTGTGGAGTCCATTTAGTATAATATCCTAAATAATGGACTTCTACCTTTGTTTTTTCCAGTTCCGGGACATCGGGTGGCAAATATGATTGAATGTCATGTAGGGTTAGTTTATATTTCTCAAAAAGCTCTTTGACGGAAACACCACCAAGGAAAATTTCATTTAGGTTTTTCATGGCATAGAAAGATCTATTTCTCATGGAAGTTTCATTGTCGGCAATAGGATTTTGATATTCCGCCTCGTTTTCTCCATAGAAAACTAAAGGGATGTTATATTTTACCGCTATCTTGGGAGCCAGATTCTTTTGGCCTAATATAAAGGGCTGAAAAGGATGTAAAAGATTTTCTATAGATATTTTTGTAAGAAGCGAATGAATTTTTCCATTGTAATTAAATGAAATATTATCAAAGCCCCCAATATCAATCCATCTGCGAAAGTTTTTCCAGCCTATATCGGTGTATATCATCGGAGGCCATGTAACGGTTAGGGGATGCATTCCATATTTGTATTTTAATATATGGGACGCATAGCAACTATCTTTGCCTCCGCTACCCGGAACGATACAATCATAATAGCCGTCGTTTCTACGATGCGTGTCTAATAGAAACAACAATTCTTTTTCTCGCTGATCCCAGTTGATGTTTTCTTTTTGTTCAAGGTATCGACACGGATCACATACACCTTCTTCATCAATATGTAATGTTTTTATTATGCGATCAGGAGTATTTATAAATTCTGGAGTTGATGTTGGTCTTTGGTTTGATAAAGTGCATCGTTTACAAAATACAACCTCCTCAGGTAGTCCATATCTTGTTTTTAAAGTTTCTGATATTTTATTCATCCTTAAAATTACCACTGATCATTTTAGCAAAGTTATCATATATTCTGAGCCCTTGAGGCCCACTTCGTTCAGGGTGAAACTGACATGCAAAAAGATTTCCGTACTGAAAACTTGAACAAAATTCTATATCACCGTAATTAGTTACGGATAGTTGAACATCTTCATTTTCAGGTTTTGTCATATAGGAATGAACAAAATACATAAAGCTTCCATCGTCGATGCCGCAAAGAACAGAGTTATTCCATTTATTTTCATGTGATTCATTTTTCACAGTATAAATTTTATTCCAACCTACATGGGGAACCTTAAACCTTTTACCGGAAGAACCTGTATTGCCGTCAAAACGAAGTACCGTACCGTTTACAAGCCCCAAACCTTTATGATGTCCAAACTCATAACTTTCCGACATCAATAAGTGCATTCCCAAACAAATTCCCATGAATGGTTTTGAAGACAAAACAACATCTCTTAAGACACTAACCAAATCCAGTTTTATTAAGGTTGACATTGCGTTGCTAAAAGAGCCAACTCCAGGCAGGATTACAGCATCCGATTTGAGGATACCATCTTTAACGTTTGTTATTTCTGAATTCAGCCCCACTTTGCCGCAAGCATTACGAATGCTGAAAAGATTTCCCAATCCATAATCAACAATTGCTACTTTTATATTACCCGGCCTCCTGGTGCTCTAAATTCTGTTCATCAAATCTGCATGAAATGCCATGATAAACCAGATTTTTCTTGATTTCATCAATTGTAGTATCTTGAATTTTTGAAAATCCTGCTTTTCCTCTTTTAAGAAACTCAATATTGCCTTCTGCGGAAAAGTCATCGCCCATACCGTATTGTGCTACAAAGTTGTAATGAAGAATCGAAGCAACACTTACTGCGTCAGCCCCTCCTTTTTCAATAACATCCAAAACATGATCTACCGTCCCTGCCCCACCACATGCGATAACTGGAATGGAGACATATTTTGCAATCATACTTGTAAGTTCTATGCCAAATCCCCTACCAGTGCCTTCATTATCGATTGATGTCACCATGATTTCACCGGCACCAAGTTTTTCCGCTTGTTTCGCCCACTGAATCGCATCAATGCCTGTTCTTTCTCGCCCATTGTTGGTATAAGCTTCGTAATTATTATCATTTTTTTTAATAGCTTCAATTGAGATCATTATTGTTGAAGACCCAAACTTTTCAGCGGCAATTTTTATCAATTCAGGGTTGTTTATTACTGCTGTGTTAAGAGAAACTTTATCAGCACCAGCTCTTAGTACGTTATGTATATCGTCAATAGTTCTTAATCCACCACCAACTGTTAGAGGTATAAATATTTCTTTTGAAGTTTTTTTAATAATGTCAACAAGACTGTTTCGGCCGTAAAGGCTTGCAACTACATCCATGAAAATAAGCTCATCAGCACCATTTTCATAATAATAGCGAGCAAAATTCCAAGGTTTTCCTAAAACTCTCAACCCTTCAAGATTTATACCTTTTACCAAATTAGGCCCTTTTACATCTAGCCTAGGGATTATTCTAACAGTCTTCATACAATGTAAAAGAACATTATAGTTTTTTTGTTTTTATGGTGATATTAATGATTTTTCTTTTCTGTGCGATATTTGTTAATATTTAATAAGTCATTTTCTTTTTTATTAAATATTCAGGCATGTCCAGACCCTCTATAATGTCAACAATCTTTTCTGAAGCCCTACCATCGCCATATGGAGAAACACAATCTTTATCATTCACATCACACTTCTCTTAGTGTACGCACATTGTAGTATTTTGAATCTTTAAAATCTTTATACATATTCAATGTTTGATATGCGTTGATAAAATCTTTGACAGAATCAACAACCTTGTATTCCGAACTGAAAGCAAGTTGTTCCTTAATTTTGTCAAAGTTTACCATATAGCTCCTTAGATCTTTCTTTTGGTCCTTAATTACCACTTCTATTGTTGGAATTAATTCCTGAATAACGTTTCCCACATCTAAAAGTTGGTAGTTTTCTCTGGTATCACCGACATTGAATATTTGGTTTATTATTTTACTCTTATCTGCATGCAAAACTAAAATAATACACTGGCAAATGTCATACACAGAAATAAATGGTCTCCATTGCTCACCACCCAAAATACGGATTTTTCCATTTGTTAGCGCGTCAAGCGTCAATTTGTTGACAACAAGATCGAAACGTTGTCTATGGGACCTACCATGCACTGTGGCAAGTCTCAAAATAGTCGGACAAAAATTGTTGTAATGGCTTGCAAGAATGGCCTTTTCCGATTCAATTTTACAGCGTGCATATAAGGAGCAGGGGTTTAAAGGAGAGTCTTCGGTCACCTCACATTCACTCTGCCCATAAACACTACAACTTGAGGCAAAAATAAATCTTTTAATCTGCAGTTTTATACATTGCTCGACAATCATATGAGTTGCCGAGTAGTTGGTATCAATAGTAAATGATTCGTTGACGCTGCACGCGAGATCACCTACAATCTCTCCCAGATGAATAACTGCATCAACATCTGTGAGGGCCTGTTTAATGGTCTCAAAATCACGACAGTCACCTCTTACAAAGTCAAAACCTTCTCTTTCTAAAAAACGAAGGGAGTCCTTACCATATAAAAGTATATCCAGCACACGCACCTTATATCCTATTCTCAGTAATTTTTCTGTCAATATAGACCCGATATATCCTACTCCACCGATAACTAATATTCTTTGTGGTGGAATTACTCCACCATCTTCATCTTTAACACCAAGGACCTGATGATAAGACACTTTTTCAAGAATATCATGAATCCATATATAATCAACAACGTGGTTGTTCTTATTTACAATAGGCACCAACATTTTGTCCGTCTCTATAAACAGTGCCTTTCTCCCTTCTAAAGGCACATCTTCATATATAATAAAAGGAGACGTTTTCATGATTGTTTTAACAGAAACCGCTAGGTCCATGTTTTTTAAAATTGCGCGTCTTATATCCGAGTCCATAACAATACCTACTAGTTCCCTGTCACTATCACAGACAAAAACACCTCGAACTCCACTTTTTTGAATTGCATCGACAACAGAATGTATAGTAGCGTCTGGAGAAACTATAAGATCTGATAACTTCCTTTTGATCATAGAATTGTATAAAAGGCTTTTTAAATTATTTTAGTCCTGACCACTGGACCAATGAGTCTTCAGCAATATCCACGGTAGCAGTCATACCAATTATTTTATTCAGATATTTAGGTTTAATTCCTGTTCCGGGCCTCTTGATTGCCAGATCATCATCAGTAATTTTATTACCCTTTAAAATATTTCTGCTAGCAACCACACTCTTTCGTACTATATCTCTAACATTTTTCTCTGAAGGCATATATCGCTTAATTCCATCACCTAATGCAGCTTCAATTTTTCTTATCTTTTCAACCATACTTTTAAACTCATCCGGTTCCAAAGAGGCCTTATGGTCTCCCCCTATCATATCCCTATCTAAAGTAATATGCTTTTCAATAATCACAGCCCCAAGACCAACAGCAACAAGAGAAAGCTCTATCCCCACTGAATGATCTGAAAAACCAACAGGTAGAGAAAAAGTATTTCTGAGGGTATGAATCACTTTAAGGTTAGATTCTTCCCATTTTGATGGATAATCGGATACACAATGCATTAAAACTACATGTTTTCTGTTTTTCTCACCAATAGCGTTAAGGGCATCTTTTATTTCATCCAAGTTAGACATTCCTGTTGAAAGAACAATTGGCTTGCCGTAAGAGCTGATATGCTCAAGAAGGGGTAAGTTTGTAATTTCTCCTGATCCAACTTTAAAAAAAGGAACTTCCAACTCATGTAACAAATCAACACTTTGGTGATCAAATGGTGAAGAAGAAAATATTATATTACTATTTTCACAATAATCCCTTAGTTCTTTGTGGTCTTCCTCGTTTAGTTTAACCCTGTTTAATCTTTCAAACTGGGTTTCTTTTGTTCCTGTTGCTTTAATTTGATACAGTGCTTTTGGGGCATCAATGGTAAGAAGTTCATCTGGGTTGAATGTTTGAAATTTAGCAACATCCGCCCCGGATTCTGCTGCTGCCTTTATCAGGTTTTTTGCAATTTGTTTGTCCCCGTTGTGGTTACACCCTATCTCTGCAACAACCAACACTTTTTTTTTCAGTAATTTAAACAGGTTATCCATTCACTTAATGGTATCTTCTTCGTGTTTTATTTCACTTGCAGGCACACCTGCTACCTTTTTACCATCTCCTACTCTCTCCAAAACAACTGATCCTGCACCAACTGTACAGTAATCACCTGTCTTCACGGTTGGGCAAATAACGGCGCCGGTATAAACTGTTGTACCTTTTCCAATTTTTACATGCCCCGCCAGGGTAACCTTTGGCGCCAAGTTTACATAATTTTGTATGATACAGTCATGCTCGATTATAACCCCAGCATGAATCATGATATGGTTACCTATCCTGGCATAAGGCTGAATGACAGCGCATGCATTTAAGATTATTCCTTGTCCCAGCACGGCAGTCCTGGCAATCACGGCTGTCGGATGAATGGCATTGGTGTATTCGGGATCATATTTTGAGAGACTGACTTTTAGTTCTTCTTTCTCTTTGTTCCTGCTGCAACATAGAAGGAGAGATGGTTTTTCACATTTTTGATAGATACTTTCAAAGTCCTGCAAATCACCAAGGATCTCAGTATTATCCAGGGATTCTGGCGGTGATTCTTCTGGCAAAGCAACCAAGCCACACACCGTCATGTTGTTCAGGTTGAAGATTTCAAGTGCATACTTTGCCTGGGCACCAGTTCCTATAATAAGTATACCCTTAGCCATAAGTTAATATAAACCTAGAACGGCTTCCATGATATATTCCAAATCCTCCTGGTTTAATTCAGGATGATTTGGGAGCCCAATAATATTTCCAGCCAACGCTTCTACATTAGGTAAGTTCAAGCTTTTGTAATCTGGAATATTTAATTCTGGTTGGCATGTAAATGGACATCCATTGGGATAAGGGCTGAGTTCCTGTAAAACTTTCTGCTTGTATAGAGGCTCTTGATATCTCTGCCTTACCTCTACACCCCTTTCCTTGAGCTTTTCAACTACATCCTTTGCAGAAAAACCATTCTCTGTATTAACGATTAAAGGACACCAGAAAAATGTATGTCCTATATCTTTAGATAATTCTGGAATACGGAACCATTTTGAATTCTTCCTGCCCAATTCTTTCAGAAGAAACAATGAATTCTTTATCCTTTGTTCATTAAAGTAATCAAGTTTATTGAGCTGAACCAGTCCCATTGCAGCAGCCATCTCATTCATACGATAGTTATACCCAAGACATTCATGGTCATCACGGTTTATTAAACCATGGTTTCTAGTGATACGAGACTTCCTTACCCATTCCTCGTTGTTGGAAGTTATCATACCCCCTTCTCCTGTCGTCATATGCTTTGTTGCAAAAAAGGAAAATACCCCAACATGCCCGATACTGCCGACTTTCTTACCTTTGTATTCCGTTCCATGTGCCTGCGCGCAATCTTCAATTACGTAAAGATTGTGTTTGTCAGCAATACGCATTATCTCATCCATCTCTGCAGAATTTCCGTATAAATGAACCGGAATAATCGCCCTTGTTCGTGTTGTAATT